>CAZMKU010000031.1:0-15664 GCA_964567085.1 uncultured Clostridium sp. | reverse complement strand
AAACTGTAAGCTACTATACAATTCAGACTGCAATCTACAACAACTGTATTGCAGAAGGAATGTTCACGCTTACCTCTCCCTCTGATATGCTGGAAAACGAAGGCTGGTTCGATTATTTCGAGATTGGCGAGGGTATGAAGTATGACGAGGAAAAGATGCAGGCTGACATTGAAAAATACGGTCTGTATACCTATGAGGACTTCGCAGAGTACGTAACGTACGAGCAGTTCATCGCCTTTAACGGTCCTTATCTTAAGGTTCTCGTTGGCAGAGGAGTTGTAACCTACGAACAGATCATAGAGCTTATTTCTGCATACGTTCCGCAAAACGATTAATTAACAAAAAATAACCCCACCCAAGCCCTTCGGGGCTTGGGCGGCAATCAAAGGGCATAAGCTTTTATGCTTTTTGATTGACGAAAAACAAAGAGAATTCATTTGAAGGGAGGTCAACTCTTGAAGGGCTTATTTAGTAAATCAGATGAAAAAACAAGCGATAAGGCATTTTTGCAGGGGATTATAGTATCTGTTGCGAGTATACTTCTTTGTCTTGTTGCGCTTTGTTCTGTTACGTACGCGTGGTTTGCGTGCGCGTCGACCAGCACGGGCAATAATATTACCGCGGGATTGTTTGAGCTTGAGGAAATTGCGGTTGTGAAAGCAGAAGACGGCATAGACGCCCAGAGCACAGACGGCGTTGACGCCGAGAGCACGATTGAGTTTTCGAAGGACGAGGACGGTGTTTTCAGAGGCACTCTTACTGATGTCGGAAGCTATATAGTAACGTTGATACGAAGCGCAGAGTCAACCGCAAATGGATATTGCTTCGTTAAGGTAGGAGAAGGCGAGAGCCAGCCCACCGAAGCGATAGCTTATGCTGCCGCTGAGGGTGAGACTAACACTAACTCGTTAACCTTTACGATCATCACGACTCAGGAGAATACGGTTGTTGAGATTACCCCCAGATGGGGAATTCATTCAAGCCCCGTAATAGTTGACGGCGGCGTCGCTCCCGTATTGGCTGAGGAAAATATAAGCGAATAAAAAAGAGCAAACACACAAGACCGAAGGATCTTGTGTGTTTGCTCTTTTTCTGTTGGTTTTCTTTGCTCGCCGTAGGCGAATAGAGCTGCATTATTTTTGTTAAATTCTTGAATCCCAGAGACCGCAGAAGCTGTCGATGGGGTCGCTGCCGCGGAACGCTTCCTTTCCTTCAATGAGGGCATCAACGAGCGCTTCCATGGTGGAGGGCTTGGAGTCGTAGGCGTTGATATACGTGCGGAGCTGGGGCATATCAGCGAGCATTGTGGGAGCGTTTACGCTGATGCCCACAACGGGAAGCTCGAATACGTACCACGGAATTTCTCCGCCGCCCTTGGAGAGACCAAAGGAGGGCCTGCCGTTTGCCACGTCGCAAAGAGTAATAACGAGATCCTGTCCCGAAACGAAGTCCGCGATGGCGTTCTTTCCCGCGAAATACATATTGATGCTGGGCTTTTCGCCTGCCGCGATCTGCTTTTTCATTCTCTCAATCGGGCTTTCGTAAATGAACGCGTCAAAGCCCTTTTCGATAAGACGGTCGCGAAGATCCTCGGCGGGAGTCTTCTTGGCAGCGGCGCCGCCCATTACCGCCTTTACGAGATCGTCCATAGGACCCGGAGCGCCCTTGATGTGAACTATCATAACTCTCTTATACCTTTCGGGAGTGATAGGAAGCACGCCCTCGTCCTTATACTTTACGAGAGTGAGCGCGTCGCGGCTGATAGCCGCCTCTGCCGTCCTTGCCTCCTCGCTGCCCAGAGTAACGGGAGAGGTCATATCAACGAGAGCTTCCTTCTTATGAAGTCCCATATGCGCCTTGAGTCCGAGGATTCTTGCGAGCGCCTCGTTCATTCGCTCCTCACTTATCTTGCCGCTTCTGTAAGCGTCGAGCATTGTAGCGAAATCCTCGTCGGGATCGTTGAAGAACAGGAACATATCACAGCCCGCGTTGATGGATGCGGGGAGCATTTCACGTCTTGTCATTCTGTCGGTCATACCAACCATGTGGCTGGCGTCGGTGACTACCATACCGTTAAAGCCGAGCTTGTCGCGAAGAAGTCCCGTCATGATCTCGGGGCAGAGGGTTGCGGGGAGAAGCTCCTCGTCCTTGATATCGGGCTTTATCTCGCGCATATATTCGCGCATCATAATATGACCGCCCATAATGGCGTCAAGGCCCGCGTCGATAAGAGTTTTATAAACGTGGCCGTAGGTCTCCATCCATTTTGCTTCACCGAATTCGTTGAGGTTATTGGAGATATGAGCGTCGCGGAAGTCCTGACCGTTACCCGGGAAGTGCTTTGCGGCGCAGGCAACGCCTGCCTCGTGAGCGCCCTCCATATACGCGCGGCTCATTTCTGCCACGCGTTTGTGGTCGTTACCGAATGCGCGGTTAACAACCTCGGTGTTTTCCCAGTTATAATGAATGTCGCATACGGGAGCGAACGCCATATTGCAGCCGATAGCAACGGCTTCCTCGTTGGAGTATTTGCCGAGAGCCTTTGCATAATCGAGGTTGCCCGTAGCGCCGATCTTGATTCCGCTTGCGATATAAGTGCCGTCCGAGCAAGCGCCGTTGCCGCCCGTTTCGGTGTTGCACGCGATAAATACGGGAATCTTCGCGTATTTCTGAAGGGTAGCGTTCTGCATTTTAACCGCCATAGCGGGCATATTGTTGTAGCGGCAGCCGCCGAGGTGGTATTTTTCCATAAGCTCCTTGAGGTATTCCTCGGAAATACCCGCTGTGAGCTGGAAGAAGAGCTGGCCGACCTTTTCCTCGTCGGTCATATTGGCAATAGTGTTTTTTACCCACGCTATGTCCTCGTCAGAGAGACAATAGGGCTTGGCTTTCAGATCTGTCATAATTTTCTTCTCCGTTCGTTTATATAAATTTTTTAGCTCAGATTTGCAAGGAACGCGTCGGTTTTGGACTTTGCGTAGCCGTCGTTGTAAGTGCCCGAGAGCAGCTTATCAAATGCTACGTTAATGAATTCCTGCCAGCTTTCACGTTCGTGTTTAACGAGAATTGGGTAAAAGAACACGCCGTTTTTCTCGGCGGCGGCAAGATCGCCGGGAGCGTCGCCGCACATAATTACGTTCTCGGTTTTATAGCCGTGGCCGAGCAGAGCGGCTATGCAAGCGGCTTTGCTTCCCGAATTTTGCGCCATAACGATATCCGTGTGCTGAAGCAGTCCGTGCTTTTTCCATTCGGTCAGCACCGCGTCGAGATTTGCGCTTGAAACGATTGCTACGTCTGCTCGATTATGAGCAAATTCGAGAGCCTCGCGAGCGAGCGGGAAGGGGTGAACGTCGGCTTCGGGGAGAGAGGTTATTGCTTTGTTTACCGCGATGCTCCAGGAAAGTGCTTTTTTGAGCGAAATACAATCGGGTCGCTCGGCAATTGCGCGCTCAAGCGCGGAATTCGAAAGCTCGGGAGAGCTTTCCGCCCAAAGCACGAGCTCGTCAATAGCCTCGATTTTGCAATATTTTTCTGATATTTCAGAGAGCGCCATGGCGAGCCCTCGGAAGCGATTGATGCCGCGCGTCATCGTGTACAGATTTATATCGTTCCAGCGGGAGAGGATCTCGTCGCGCCACTCATGGAGCTCCCATTCGTCAACCATGCACGGGCCGAAGCATTTAATGTGCTTTATGTCCATAGTGTCCATAGCGCAGCCGTCACTGTCTACGCATATAAGAAAGTCGTGTTTCCTTGTAAATTCGTTCACGTTATTTGCTCCTCGTTTTTTGTCGATTTGCACGATGATTTGCCCATCTCGCGCGAAAAAATGTAAATATTGACTACATATATTATACAATAAAATCGGGGGGCGTCAAGAGAAAAACGTCAAATTATTAAATCCATCGCTGTTTTTGTGTGGCAGCTCTTCCATAACTTACATAGGCACTGTGGCCGAAAATATGTTATAATATAAAGGGGTTGGTGATAATGCCAATCTACTAAAAATATGGAGGTGCAACAGATGAAAAAGCTGTTTGTATTTACGTTGAGCGCGGCGATTATTTTTGCCGTGCTTGCAACAGGCGTATCGGCTGCTACATCTCACACGGTGGTTAGCGGCGATACAATGTGGAGGATCGCCGTAAGGTACGAGGTGGGCTTGAGTGAGATCAAGGCCGCAAATCCACAAATATCAAATCCCGATCTGATATATCCCGGGCAGGTTTTGAATATACCCACGGTCAATCAGTCGGTTACAAGCTACGAGCAGGAGGTGATTCGGCTCGTCAATGAAATTCGCGTGCAAAACGGACTGCGCGAGCTTACATATAACTGGGAGCTTTCGCGTGTGGCGCGCTACAAGTCGCAGGATATGCGCGATAACGGTTATTTCTCACACACAAGTCCCGTGTACGGCTCGCCGTTTCAGATGATGAAGAGCTTTGGAATAACCTACAGAAGCGCGGCGGAGAATATTGCGCGCGGACAGACGAGTCCGCAGGCGGTTGTCAACGCGTGGATGAATTCCTCGGGACATCGCGCGAATATTTTGAACTCGTCGTTTACCGAGATCGGCGTAGGATACGTTGCCGACGGACATTATTGGACACAGATGTTTATCGGTAAATAACAACGTCGCATCGGCGCTTATTGCGCCGATGCTTTTTCCTTTCGCCGTCTTGCGCTTATTTTGTTGACATCCTTCTTGATTTGTGATACAATTATAATATAAAACAAAAATAAAGGATACAAAATGAAAAGATTTGACAGTCAGAAAATAAAGGCGCTCAGAATCCAGAGAGGTCTCTCGCAGAGGGAGCTGGCATCGGCTTTGGGCGTGAGCTACCAGACGGTTTCGCGTTGGGAATCGGGGAAGGCAATGCCTACCGATGAAAACATTTCGGCTATGGCTACGGCGCTTAATGCCGAGATCAATGATTTTTACTATATTGATATAGCTTCCCAAGAAGTCAAGGGAATGGAATCCATTCGCGAGATCTACAAGATAGGCCGCGGCCCGTCGAGCTCGCACACTATGGGCCCCGAGCGCGCGTGCAAGGAGTTTCTGACCAAGCATCCAGATGTGGATAGCATAAAGGTCATTCTGTACGGCTCGCTTGCCAAGACGGGCAAGGGACACGGAACGGACAACGTGCTTGTAAAGACCGCGTCGCCTATTCCTTGCGAGGTGATATTTGACTTTACCACCTCAGATATTCCTCACCCCAACACCTTGGACATTGTGGGCTTTTGCGGCGAAGACGAGATCGCTCGAGAGAGAGTTATGAGTGTGGGCGGCGGAAGCATTGCTTATCTTGACGGGGTGATCAAAAAGAAGCCCTATATTTATTCTCACCATACGTTTGCGGAAATTGCAGCGTATTGTAAAGAAAATTCAATTCATCTGTGGCAATATGCATTAGAGCGAGAGGATGAGGGCTTTATAGAATATATGGAGCAGGTCTGGGACGTTATGAAGCAGTCAATTTTGCGCGGTATTAAGGATCACGGCGTGCTTCCCGGAGGTCTTTCGGTAAAGAAAAGAGCAAAAGAGCTTTATTCTCATCAGCACATTGACGAGAGCGCGCAGACAAGAGAGAACAGACTTGTTTCGGCTTACGCGTTTGCGGTTGGCGAGCAGAACGCTTCGGGCGAGATGATAGTAACCGCGCCCACGTGCGGAGCGGCGGGTGTTCTCCCTGCGGTGCTTTATTATCAGCAGAGAAAGAATAAATATTCCGACCGCCAGATCGTTCAGGCGCTTATTGTGGCGGGTCTTATCGGAAATCTCATTAAGACCAACGCGTCTATTTCGGGCGCGGAATGTGGCTGTCAGGCGGAGATAGGAAGCGCTTGCGCTATGGCGTCGGCGGCTCTCGGCGAGCTTTTCCTCCTTGATATTGACAAGATCGAATACGCCGCGGAGATCGCTATCGAGCACCATCTGGGTCTTACCTGTGACCCCATTTGCGGACTTGTGCAGATCCCTTGCATTGAAAGAAACGCCGTTGCGGCGATGCGCGCGATAAACGCCATAAGCCTTGCGAGCTTTTTGTGGGATTCAAGAAAGATCTCGTTTGACGACGTTATAAGAACAATGAAGGAAACGGGCAGAGACTTGTCCTCGTCCTATAAGGAGACCTCCGAGGCAGGGCTTGCGAAGCTTGTTTTGGAATAAAACAAAAAAGAGATGTTCGGTGGAACATCTCTTTTTCTATTTTACATTTCCCAGCTTCCGAGCCAATTTGAGAATTCCATATAGATCTCCTGCATTTCTGCGGCAAGCTCATCGCCTTTATTGAGCGTAAAAACCCAATCCTTCCTGTCAAACATTTCAACGTACTTGTATTCGGAGGTGAAGCATTCGTTTTCCAGCTCTCCGAGAGCCTTCTTGGCAAGCGCTTCTGCCTTTCGAATATTGGCAACGAGATCCGAAAAGGCGGTCTTATCCACAGCCTCGATCTTTGCTACGATAGAGTCAAAATAACCGTCCTTGTATCCGTAGTTGTACTGCGCGCCGTCCTTATATATATAATTTTCGGCATTGCTTGCATACAGATAATATCCCGGGACCGTTTCTCCGTTTGCATTCGTATAGCTATTGACGTAATAGGTATTCCACGCGCACAGGAAGTTGACGTAATCGTACATTTTGTAAATGTCGCTAACAATATCTGCGGAAGCTATTTTTTGCCATAAAGCCATATCCGCCGAGAGCTCCTCTGCCTTAATGATCGTATAAGTAGCATCTACTATTTTGCAGCAGAACTCATATCCGTACATATCCGTAAAGGGCTCGTCCTCGCTCTCGGAAACGGCGAGGGTTCCCGTTACCCGAATTGCTTGGGTCGTATAGGAAAAGGATTCTCCCTTTTTGGGATATATTTCCATAGTGTTTGAAAGCTGAGAGGTGTTAGGCACACAGAATGGGCAGCTCTGGTAGGGCAGATTCATAAGGAACATAAACGAGCCGTCAACGGGTGAGCTTGTTGCCATATAACCGCTGATAGTAACCGTTTTGCCGTCGAGGGCTTTAAGATAATCGTATCCTGATGCCGCCTTGAAGCTAAGCTTGATTATATCGCTGTCGTCCGAATCGTTGTTTTTGTCCGAGCATCCCGCAAGGCAGGGTATGAGCATTGATAAGCTCATTATCAATGCAATAATTTTATTGATCAAGTGAGTTCTTTTCATAATTTAATCCGAAATGCTATCCTTTCTTGACATGCAAAACGTCCAGATGACGGTAGGAAGCACGCTGATTATGAACACCGCAAGAAGAATGAGCAGCTCTGCGGGGTATACCTTCGACATATTAAGAACGACGCCCATTGATTCGACGTAGTCGTTGACGAGAAGCATACACAGTCTTGATATGCCAAAGGCAAGCAATACGGATACAAGCCCCATAATGCTGTTCTGTATAATATAGAGCAGATTGATCTTTTTCATACTGATACCGATCAGTCGCATAAGTGAGATCTCTTTTGCGGAGTGGTACATATTAAGAAGCGTTATGATAGAGATGATCATAATGTTCATAATCAGAATGACCGCGCAAAGCACGAACACTATGTATTTGGTATCATCGGCATCGTTGAGCACGTCACGAACGACGCTCATAGGCTCGATTGCTTGAAGCGTAAAGCTGTCGCCGTCCTCGGCTGTAATGATCTTGCCGTCGTATTCGTCGGCAAGCTGTATAGCGTAGGCAGGATTTTTAGTGTTGACAAGCACGGCGCAAACGGTTCCGTGCGAATGCTCGTGCTCCTCCTCGTCCTCTCCCTCCTCGTGGCCGTGCATATCCCATAAGGTCTTTATTTGAGTGAAGACCACGTTGTCAAATGACGAATGGCTTTCTTCAAGAATGCCTACGACGGTCATTCCTTCGGCGTGTGTGTCATTTCCGCTTGCCGAGTGGCTCGTGTAAATAACTTCGCCGATTTCGAGGTCGCAGTATTTCGCAACGTTTGAGCCGACGACTGCCTGCATAACGCCCTGAGCCTCAAGCATCTCGCCTTCGGCGATCGATTTGCCCGCAAGATATGCGGGAGTAGTTCCGACTACGTCGTATCCGTTGTAGCTATCAGCCATAGCGAAGGGAATTGCGGTGGTAACTCTTTGATCCTGAGCAAGAGCGGATACTACCGAGTAGGGTATCGTGCCTACGGGAGAATCGGTAAAGTACATCGAATTCATCGCAAGCTGCGTGTTGCTTCCCGCAGGGCCTACGATAACGGAATAGTATCCTGCATTGTTAGTGATGCCCTCGTCAACCTGCGTTGCCACGTTGAAGGCGAGGACGCCAATGCCTGCCGAGATGACGATGGAGAGAACGATCAGTATGATCTGAACCTTTTTTATCATCATATTTTTAAAGGCAAATTTAAGCATTCTCCGATACCTCCTCTCCGCACTCGGTATCACGCATTCCGCTCGTTATTTCGTTCATATCAATAATGAAATCAAAATATTCAGCGAGTCTGTCATCGTGAGTTACGGCGATCAGGGTTTTCCCCTTGGAGACGGAGACAAGCTCCCTTATAACCTGCTCGCCTATTGCAAAATTGAGGTTTCCCGTGGGCTCGTCCGCCAAAATTATATCGGGACGCTTTACTAAGGCGCGAGCAATAGCGACTCTCTGCTTCTGGCCGCCCGATAAATGCTTTATTTTAGCATTTTTCTTTTCGTATATGTCAAGTGAGCGAAGCATATCGTCCATACCTGATACGTCGATTTCTTCAAGGCGAAGAATGCCGATATTATCTGCTACCGTCATATCGGAGATAAGCTTGAAGTCCTGAAAAATATAGCCGATTTTTTGAATTCTGAACTTGTCCTTTTCTTTTTGAGAAGCTCGCGTCATATCTACTCCGTCAATGATGATAGAGCCTTTCGTTGGGGAAAGAATCCCTGCGATCATATTAAGCAGGGTGGATTTTCCGCAGCCCGATGCTCCGAGAAGCATGTAAGATTTTCCGTTTTCAAAGAGCATATCGCAGTAATCAATTTCGGTTTCATTCTGAAATTGCTTGCTGAGATTTTTTATTTCAATCATATGTTATTTCCTTTCGTAATTAAGATTCGATCCGTTGTAAAGACCGAAAGCTTAATCCGAAAGCTTGACCTTGAGTCCGACGGGCGTGTTTTCGCGACAGCACGGTATGCGCTTGTCTGAGTAAAGGGCGGTTTTTGAGAGATTGAGCAGTCCGAATACCGCAAATATTGACGTAATAAGGAGAAGCGCGGCGCGGGACCTCGCGAAAAGAAGGCATATCTCACACGCGGCGTCCGAGCATTTGTGCGAGAGGGACAATAAAGCTGCGAAGGCATATGCCAAAATTAAGATCGCGCAGATCATGGCAAGCAGTTTTCTTGCTTTGACAGAGCCGTGTTTCATTTTTCATATACCTCCTTTTGTAAAATTTATTCTTCCGTATAAGTTTTTAAGGTCTCCAAATACTCGTTTATCTTAGGTCTGTATTCCTCAAAATTTTTGTCGTAGCAGAAGAACGTGCAGAACCAATACTTTTCATCGTCCTCGACGCAGACGTAGTACATTCGAATGTCGTTGTCCGTGCCGTTTGTGTCGGGTGTGAGAAATTCGACGTAGGGCTGCCAGAGAAAATTCAATTCGACCGCGGCGCCCGACTCCTTGCCGGGATTTACGTATTCAAGGGCCTCGAGCGGAGAATTTATATCTCTGCCGTTTTCCTTGAAATAATATTTTTCAACATAGAACGCCTCGAATTTAAGGTCGCCGTTCTCTGCGGCGAGCGAGCAGTCGTCGGGGTAATATTTATCGAAGCTGCTATCCATTATTATTGAAATGCCGTCTGCGGCAAACATTTTTGTGTGGGTTGAGAACGCGGCTTTCGTCTCCTCCTGTAACGCTTCTTCATTACACGCGGTAAGGCAGGGGAATATCAGGCATACGGTGAGGATGAGAATTATCACCGCGGAAAATCTTTTTTTCAAAACAAACCTCTTAAATATAGAATTCTTTCTTTATGGATCGTCCGAAGAGCGCGCCGAGCGCCTCCTTGGGGTCTTTATTTTCGTAAATTATACTGTAAACTGCTTGGCATATTGGCAGATCGACTTCGTGTTTTTTGCCTAGCTCGACTATTGCCTTCGCGGTATAATAACCTTCCGCAAGCTTGTCAAGACTCTCGCCGCGAACGAACGTTTCTCCGAACTGACGGTTGTGGCTGTACTGTGAGAAGACCGTGGCCTCGTAGTCGCCGAGGTGACACAAGCCGTATGCCGAAAGCTCGTTGCCGCCCATTTTTGAGATGAGTCGGGAAATTTCTCGTGTGCCTCTTGACATAAGCGCGCCCTTGAGAGAGGACAGGCCGAAGCCGTCGAGCATACCTGCGGCGATGCCGATAACGTTTTTTGCGGCCGCGCCGATCTCGTTTCCTATAAGGTCCTCGCCGTAGTAGAAGCGAATGAGGTCGCTTGAGAAGGAGTCCACAAGATAAGTCTTGGTTTCCTCGTCATCACTGTCGATAACCATACAGTTGGGGATGCCTGCGTAAAATTCCTGAACGTGACCCGGGCCGAGCCAAACGGCTATCTTGTTCGACGGGTGGAGATTGTCGCGCGCCACCACGCTCAGACGTCTGCCCGTTGAAATTTCAATGCCCTTCATACAGAGTACGAAGATCTTGTTTTCAAGCTTCAGGTGCGCAATCTCCTCGAAAAAGGAGTCGAGACCTTGGGAATTTATTGAAATTATGACAATATCGGCATCTGTAAGGCAGGAAATATCCGTTGAGAGCTTGACCGAGTCGGGAAGCGTGAGAAGATCGTTTTTGCGCGTTGACAAAAATCTCTGCATATTCTTCGAGTCAGCCTTGCCGTAAAGCGTTACGTCAAGATTTTTCTTATCGGCAAGATACCAGGTGATAAGTGAGCCCCATCTTCCGCAGCCAACAACAGAAATCTTCATTTATATTCCTCCTTATTCTCGAATTATCACTTGAAAAAGTTTGAAAAATAGTGTACAATTATATTATACATTATCCCGCGGGAAAAGTCAACTTAAATTCGTTTAAAGGACAGTAAGAATACGTGTTAGCAATAAGTGTAAATAATTTATGCCTTGAATTTGGCGACAAGACAATTTTGAATAAAGTATCGTTTTCCCTCGAGGAGAACGATAAGCTGGGCATTATCGGCGTAAACGGCAGCGGCAAGACTACGCTTTTCAAGCTTATCTGCGGTGAGTACGAGGCGACCGACGGCGAGGTGTATGTTTCCAAGGGCAAGAGCGTTGGAATACTCACACAGTACGGCGCGTTTGACGATAACGTAAACACGGGCGAGACCGCGCTTGAGCAGATGTATAACGCGTTCCCCGAGCTTCTCCACGCCGAGAGCAGACTATTCGAGCTTGAATTAAAGCTTGAAAATATAAGCGACAAAAATCACGACGCGTACGTAAAGGAATATACCGCGCTCCACGAGAAATTCATACGCGACGGTGGCTTGGAATTTCGCGGCAGATGCTCGTCTATTCTCTCAAAGCTTGGCTTTGACGAGGAGCATAAGAGGACGAGCGTTGATCTTTTGTCGGGTGGGCAGAGAACAAGATTGGCGTTAGCTATCCAGCTTTCCCGTGAGCCCGATATATTGATGCTCGACGAGCCGACTAATCACCTTGATATTGAAACTCTCGGTTGGCTTGAAAGCTTTCTTTGTCAGTACAAAAAGTGCGTTATGGTTATCTCGCACGACCGATATTTTCTTGATAAGGTAACCAATAAGACCCTCGCTATCGAGAACACACACGCGAAACTGTATAACGGCAATTATACCAAGAGCATGGAGCAACGTAAGGTCGATCGCGAGATATACGAGAAGCACTACCGCGATCAGCAAAAGGAGATCGCGCGTCAGGAGGCGTATATAGCGCAGCAAAGACAGTGGAATCGTGAGAGAAATATCATCGCCGCCGAGTCAAGACAGAAAATGCTTGACAAAATGGAGAAGCTTGAAGCGCCCGAAAACGCTCCGCGCGGAATCAGACTTTCGTTTACGACCTCGCTTGAGAGCGGTAACGACGTGCTTTTCGTCAAGAGCGTAGGTATGTCGTTCCCGGGCAGAAAGCTGTTTGAGGATCTCAATTTTCTTGTTAAAAAACGCGATAGATTGCTTATTGTCGGCCCTAACGGCTGTGGAAAATCTACTTTAATTAAGATTATTATGCAGAAGCTTTCGGCGACGAGCGGTAGGATCGAGCGCGGATATAACGTTGAGATCGGATATTACGATCAGGAAAACCAGAATCTCGATCCCACAAAGACAGTTTTCGACGAGCTTTGGGATGCGTACCCGAATCTGCCCGAGCAGAAGATCCGCTCGACGTTGGCGGCATTCTCGTTTCGCGGAGATGATATTTATAAGACGGTAAACGTTCTGTCGGGCGGCGAGAGAGCGAGACTTACTCTCTCGAAGCTTATTTTGTCCAAGATGAACGTGCTCGTTCTCGACGAGCCTACAAACCACCTCGATATTGATTCCCGCGAGGCGCTTGAGGGCGCGCTTGAGGACTTCGACGGCACGATTATCGCGGTTTCGCACGACAGATATTTCATTGAGAAGCTTTCTACCAGAATTATTGAACTCAAGCCCGACGGATACGTCGAGGGCGATATGTTTGATTACAATATCGTAAACGTGGGCAGGGGCTATACCGAGTTCCGTGAGTTTGTAGAAAACCGCCGACAGAATATGGGCGCGGCAAATGTCATTGTTGTAGCAAACGAAAGTAAATCCAAGGAGGATTATCTTCGTAGCAAGCAGGACGCGAGCGAGGCGCGCAAAAAGGCGAGCCGAATAGCAAAGCTTCAAAAGGAAATGGAAGCCTTGGAGAATGAGCTTTCCGAGGTTGAGGAAGCGCTTATGGGCGAGGCGGCGTACGATTATAAAAAAGCCGCCGAGCTTGACGAGCGTAAAAATCAGATCGAAGAACGGCTTATGGAGATTTATGAGGAGTTGGAATAAGGAACAAGGCTTTGCCACACGGCAAAGCCTTTTTGCGCGCCTCGCTCGCGCCGCGGATCTGATATGCCACCGGTATATCATTCAACACTGCGTCGCCGCTTCCTCGCCTTGGCGACCCTCAAGATCATTAACAAATAAATCCTCCCTACGGGAGGGGTGGATTTTGCGAAGCAAAAGACGGAAGGAGAATTGCGGAACTTAAAGAAGAATAAACTTAAAGCGCAAGCAGGCTCCTTCCACCACTATCGTGGTCCCCCTCCCTCCCGGAGGGAGGATTATTTGTGATTGTCATTCCATCCAAATCACCGAAAGCATAGTTCCGCGTTCGCCGCCTGAATAACGGTGGGAGTAGTATTTCTCGGGATTGCAAAACGTACACTCGTCAATGATGTCGATATTTTCGCACGGTATACCGACTGATTCGAGAAGGCGAGCGTTGATTCCGACAAGGTCGCACATATATTTGCCTTCCTTGCTTTCTCTCGGGCGGCAGAAGCTTTCCGCATAGCCTTCGCCAAGCGCCTCGACGGCTTCGCGGACGTCCTCTCCGACCTCAAAGCAGCATTTATGGATACAAGGGCCGATTGCGGTAAAAATGTTCTGCGGCTTGACGCCGTAAGCCGAAATAAGCTTCCCCGCCGCGATTTTCTGTATTCCTGCCACAGTTCCTCGCCAACCCGCGTGAACGGCTCCCACGGCGAGAATTTTGCCGTTCTCGTCGCGACCTTCGAGAAGTATCGGCACGCAGTCTGCGGTCTTGACTCCAAGCACGACACCGCGCTTGTTTGTTACGTATCCGTCGGCAAACTTATGCTCGTATGCGTCGAAATCACGTTTGTAGTAGCCCATGCCGCAAAACGAGGTATCAACAGTCAGAACCTCGGTTGAATGAATCTGTGGCAGGGATACGATGCTTTCCTTGTCAAAGCCCGCGGCCTCGGCAAAGATCTCGAGATTTTTCATAACGACTGTGTCGTCGTCGCCCCGACCGAATCCGAGATTTAAATGTTCTGTGTGTTTAAGACAGCTCACCCCTCCCGTACGTGTCGAGAAAGCATGGGGAGAGGTGAGCTTTTTTGATTTTTCTATCATCATTTTTTCTTATTTGCTTGTGTTTCGCAGTAGAGACAGCGATAAACGCGAGCGTTTTTGTCTGTGAGCTTGAAGACGTGGGGAAGCTCCTGCTCGGTGGACGTAATACAACGGGGGTTCTTACAACAGATGACGTTTACAAGCTGCTCGGGCAGGGAAATGCTTTTCTTTTCCATGCGAACGCCGTTTTTTATTACGTTTACCGTAACGCCCGGATCGACGTAGCCGAGAATGTCCATATTTATATCAATATCCGCGTCGATCTTGATAATATCCTTTTTGCCGAGCTTTGAGCTATTGACATTTTTGATGAGCGCGATGGAGCAATCAAGCGCGTCAAGCCCTAAAAGATTGTAGATGTCCATGCCCTTGCCTGCGGTTATATGGTCGATAACGATGCCGTTCTTTATTGAGTCTATATGCATAAATTTTCCCTCCGATCACACTTCTATGCCGAGAAGCATCATAATAAGAGCCATTCTCATATACTTGCCGTTGAGCACCTGCTTGAAATAGCAAGCGCGGGGGTCGGAGTCGATTGCCACGGAGATCTCATTTACACGGGGCAGGGGGTGGAGAATGGAAAGATCGCTCTTTGTGTTCTTCAGCTTTTCGGGAGTCAGAATATAGCTGTCCTTGAGTCGCAGATAGTCCTCCCCGTTGAAGAAGCTCTCTCACTGAACTCTTGTCATATAAAGAATGTCAAGCTCGGGCATAACCTCCTCAAGAGAGGTGGTCTGCTTGTACTCGAGGTTGTGCGCCTTGAGGGTGTCTTTTTTTACGTAGCTTGGGAGCTTCAATTCCTCGGGGGAGATAAGCACGAATTTTACGTTTTCGTATCTTGAGAGCGCTTCAATAAGCGAGTGAACCGTTCTGCCGAATTTAAGGTCGCCGCAGAAGCCCACCGTGATATTATCAAGACGTCCCTTTTCAAGCTTGATCGTGCAGAGGTCGGCGAGCGTCTGTGTGGGGTGATTGTGTCCGCCGTCGCCCGCGTTGATAACGGGAATTGAGGCGTTCATAGCCGCAACGAGAGGCGCGCCCTCCTTGGGATGTCGCATAGCGATAATGTCGGCGTAGCAGGAAACGGTTTTCGCCGTGTCAGCAACGCTCTCTCCCTTTGCCGCAGAGCTTGAGTTTGCGCTTGAAACAGACAGCACGTTGCCGCCCAGCTCGTACATAGCCGCTTCAAACGAAAGTCTCGTTCTCGTTGAGGGCTCGAAGAAAAGCGTTGCGAGCTTTTTGTGTCGGCAAACGTCTTGATATTTTTGGGGATTTGCAATTATGTCCTCGGATACGGAAATGAGCTTGTCAATTTCTTCTACCGAGAGGTCGCGAATGTCTATAAGACTTCTCATTTTATTAAATTTCCTCCGTGGGAATTATTTTGCGCCGTAAACCGTAAGGTAGCTCTTGATTCTCTCTATATCCTCGGGGTTGTGTCCCTTTTCCTCGAGATATTCGATGATGTCGTAAACGTCAACGATGGAGTATACGGGGAATCCGAACTGCTCCTCGATCTCCTGCATAGCGCCCTTCTCGGTCTGACCCTTTTCCT
>CAZMKU010000030.1:0-15683 GCA_964567085.1 uncultured Clostridium sp. | reverse complement strand
AACGGGACACTCAGCAGCGCAAGCGCCGCAAGCGATGCAATCATCAGTAATCTTGAATGCCATGATATAATACCTCCGTATTTTTATTTATGCTCCTATATTGTATCATACTTTTTTTGCAATTTCAACAGTTTGGAGCAAATTTTTCAAATTATTTTTCTTCCTGCGAGGAATTGGGTCTTGAGATAACCTTTACGTCGTCTCGTCTATATGTTTTCGGCATAAGGTCGGGGTGGTCGTTGAGTCTTACCTTTACGTTGCCGAGCAGGGGAGAGATCTCAATTACCGTGCCTACGCCGTCGGGAGTCTTGACAACCGAATCAACGGGAGGAGTTTTTGCGCTCTCCTCGGCGTAAACGGGATATTCATAGGAAAGACAGCACATAAGTCTTCCGCAGCAGCCCGAGATCTTGCCCGTGTTGAGCGAGAGATTCTGTTCCTTTGCCATCTTGATGGAAACCTGTACGAAATCCGAGAGGAACGTAGAGCAGCAAAGAGGTCTGCCGCACGCGCCCAGACCGCCAAGGATCTTGGATTCGTCGCGGATACCGATCTGGCGAAGCTCGATCCTGGTCTTGAAAACCGAAGCGAGATCCTTTACAAGCTCACGGAAATCCACTCTGCCCGCAGAGGTGAAATAAAAGAGAAGCTTGGAGTTATCAAAGGTGTACTGAACGTCAACGAGCTTCATATCAAGCTCGTGCTTCTGTATTTTTTCAAGGCAGATGCCAAAGGCCTCTTTTTCTTTTCTCTTGTTTTCTTCGTGATGAAGCTTGTCCTCGTTAGTCGCGATTCGAAGAACCGAACGGAGCGGGAGCACAAGGCTTGATGTGGGCACCATTCTTGTCGCAAACGCAACCTCACCGAATTCCTCGCCTCTTGCGGTGTCAACGATAACGTAATCGCCGTCCTTGGGGCTAAAGCCGTTCTTGTCAAAGTAATAAACCTTGCCGCCGGCCTTGAATCTTACGCCCGCAACCTCGCTTCTCTCCACCTCGGGAGCTTCCTCGTGGCAGCATTTCTCCTCTTGCTCGGTGCTGTCATCCGACCTTACGCTCTCTGTGAGATTCTGCTTTTCCGCGGAGATAGTGTCACTCGGAGTGTCAAAGGAGGTTCGGCTCGCGACTGCTTCAAGCTCGTTTGCGTTAGCCTCGTTGGCATTTTGCTTGTCCTGCGGTTTTTTGTTGCCGCGGTGCTTGTTTTTCTTTTTATAGTAAGGGTGCTTTTTGAAATTACCATTATTTTTGTTGTTATTTTCCTGATTGTTCATAATGATCTCCAATCCGCCGCTTATGGCGGCCACAAATAGTTATTGATGAATTTTGGCGAAGAGTCAAATTGAGCGCGTCAAAAGTTGATTTGTTTATCAACGGAAAGCGCCTCTTACGTAAATCTTTCTTTAGTCTGCAAGCCTGCAGGAGTATATCATTGAAAGAAGCGTGAGCCTTACGTTTGAATTTGCGCGAAGGTCGTCAATTGCCGTATTTATCGCGGAGTACATATCCATAAGCCGCTCAAGCGTGAATCTTGCGGAAAGCTCGCAGGCCTCGTCTGTGTTACTGTAAAAAACAAGCTCGGGGGAGTCGGCTTTTTTCAGAAGTATGAGGTCGCGCAGAGCGCATTTTACCGTGGTAAGCCTCGAGCATATCTCGGCCCTTTTCTTTCCAAGGGAAGCCATCATATCGAAGAGCCTTATCTTTGAGCGCGAAAGTGAAAGCTCAATGAACTCCTTTGCGATCGCTCGCTCGGAGAATACCCTCCTTCTTTCTCTGTCGTCGAGAAGCGAGATTGCCTTGCCGACAGTTCCTCTGCTTGAGATTATAAGCTCCTCAAATTCATCGTATGAGCCGTCCCTTATTTCACGCGCTTTTTTGTAATTCTCAAGAAGATATTTCCCGATCTCCGCGTTTGAGATCCTTCCCAAACGAAGCAGGGGAGCGCGGCTTCTTATCGTTTCAAGGAGGGCTGAGCTGTCCGAGCAAAGCAAAACGAAAATTACGTACTCGGGAGGCTCTTCAAGGGACAGGAGCAGAGCGTTTTGAGCCTGAACAGTCATTTTATCGGCGTCCTCGATAATATACATTTTTATGGGGAGACTGTGTGGGGTTATATTGATATCGCCCTTGATAAAGCGCGCCGTGTCAATGCCGATAGTCACCTTATCGTCCACAAGACCGAGATTTATTACGTCGGGAGATTTGGAGGCGAGGATCCTCTGACAGTCGGCGCATTTTCCGCAGGGAACAATGTCGCCCTGCGCGTCGCAGGAGAGCGCCGCCGCAAGCTGCCGAGCAAGAGTGTGTCTGCCCGAGCCCTCCTCACCCTCGAGGATAAATGCGTGGGAAACCCGACCGCACTCAATATCGCCCGAAAGACGCTCCTTTATAGAAGCGTTGCCGATTAAGTTGTTAAAATAACGCTTCATTGTGAGCCCGTCCTCCCATGTTGAGTATGCAAATAATACACCAATATATATTATAACAAAAGTATGCGCCTTTGTCAAGAGAAAAAGAGCGTATAAAGCCGCTCGAAGGAGTGATTTGAAAAGGGAGAGCTTTTACACGTCCCCCGCGGCGCGAAAATGAAGTGTGAAAAAATAAACAATTGCGCGAGGTGTATTTTGTGCATATTGCGGAAAATGCAAAAAACCGTGAAAAATTTAGAAATAATTGGAAAATTAGGCAGGAGCTTCTGTTGACACGACAAGGGATTTGTGCTATAATTATGGTTGGGAAAAGCATTGATTTTTATTATAAATTTATCACAAAAAGGGGGCGCATCAGATGCTTAAAAGAGACTGCTTGGCGGATGATTATTATTTCCACACAGGTACGGCGTGCAGGGCGTATGAATATATGGGCTGCCACGCGTACGGAAATAAGTATATTTTCAAGGTCTGGGCTCCCAATGCCGACGAGGCGTATGTGGTTGGAGACTTCAATAACTGGTCGCACGAGCATAAGATGACCAAAATTACGAGAGCGGGCCTCTGGGAGATAGCGATCGACCGAGAGCTTGTCGAGGAGGGCTCGCGTTATAAGTACAAATTTATAAATTCGGGTAAAGAGGTGTTCAAGTCCGACCCCTACGGATACCGTATGGACGCGCCTCCGACGGCAGCCTCGATCATTTGCGATATAGACGGCTATAAATGGAACGACCGCGGCTGGCTCAACCACAGAAAGAGACTTTTCGACGGCGCGGCATATAATCAGCCTATGAATGTTTACGAGATCCATATGGGCTCTTGGAAGCGTCACGACGACGGCTCGTACTACACCTACGCCGAGCTTGCGGACGAGCTTGCTCCTTACGTAAAGGAGATGGGGTATACCCATATTGAGCTTATGCCTGTGTCCGAGCATCCCTTTGACGGCTCGTGGGGCTATCAGGTCTGTGGATATTTTGCGCCGACGGGAAGATACGGAGCTCCTACGGAATTTATGGAGTTCGTGGACTCAATGCATCAGGCGGGGATAGGCGTTATCCTTGACTGGGTACCCGCGCATTTTCCAAAGGATGAATTCGGTCTTTACGAGTTTGACGGTCAGCCCCTTTACGAATATCAGGGCTGGGACAGACAGGAGCACAAGATATGGGGAACGAGAAAGTTCGACCTCGGTCGAGAGGAGGTTCAGTCCTTCCTTATTTCCAACGCGATATATTGGGCGGATAAATATCATATAGACGGACTGCGTGTTGACGCGGTGTCCTCGATGCTCTATCTTGACTTCGATAAGGATGACGGCGAATGGCTGCCCAACGTCTACGGCGACAACAGATGCCTTGAGGCGATAGCTTTTTTCAAAAAGCTTAACGGCACGATGAAGAGGGAATATCCCGACGTGCTTATGATAGCTGAGGAATCAAGCGCGTGGAACGGTATCACTTCCTTTGAGGGGGAGAACGGTCTTGGCTTTGATATGAAGTGGAATATGGGCTGGATGAACGACACCCTTGCATACGTCAAGGAGGAGCCCGTTTACAGAAGGTATCATCACGAAAAGCTGACCTTCCCGCTGTGCTACGCCTTCAATGAAAAATACGTGCTTCCCATATCGCACGACGAGGTGGTTCACGGAAAGAAATCCTTCCTTGACAAGAACCCCGGCGATTATTGGAATAAATTTGCGGGAGCGAGAGCGTTCTACGCATGGCAGATGACGCATCCAGGTAAGAAGCTCACCTTTATGAGTAACGAGATAGCGCAGTTTGCCGAATGGAATTACAATAAAAGCGTCGAATGGTTTATGCTCGATTACGATATGCACGCCAAGTTCCAGCTTTATTGCGCGGAGCTCAATAATCTGTATCTCACGCGTCCTGAGCTTTGGCAGTGTGATTCCTCGTGGGACGGCTTTAATTGGATAGACGTAAACAACAAGGAGCAGAGCATTATCGCGTTCGAGAGAATTGACGCTTGCGGTAAAAAGCTTCAGGTGATCCTGAACTTTATGCCCAATCCGTGCGAGGACTATTATCTCGGACTTGACTCGGCGGGAACGTACGAGGAGATATTCAATTCCGACGACGAGAGATACGGCGGCAGCGGTGTTACGAATAAGGGCGCGAAATTCAAGGCGGAGAGCTGCGAGGACTTCGGTCATCCTTACTTTATCCGTATGCGAGTGCCGCCTATGGGCGCGGTAATCGTACGCTGTACGCGCAAGGCTCAGAAAAACAGTAAATAATTTAAATTCAAATACAAATACAAATACAAATACAAAAGGAGAGGTTTTATGTTTAAGAAAAAAGAATGTGTCGCCATGCTGCTCGCAGGCGGCCAAGGCTCAAGACTATATGCGCTTACCAAGAAAACAGCAAAGCCCGCAGTACCCTTTGGCGGAAAATATCGAATCATCGACTTCCCGCTTTCAAACTGTGTAAACTCGGGAATTGACGCTATTGGTGTTCCCACCCAGTACCGTCCGCTCGTGCTCAACGAGTACATAGGCAACGGTCAGCCGTGGGACCTCGACCGCATTTACGGCGGTGTAAACATTCTCCCTCCTTATCAAGGTCAGAATTCTGCCGACTGGTATAAGGGAACGGCAAATGCGATCTATCAGAACCTTGAATTTATCAACAGATACGACCCCGACTACGTTCTTATTTTATCGGGCGACCACATTTATAAGATGGACTACGCGAAAATGCTCAAATACCACAAGGAGAAGGGCGCTGACTGTACTATTGCGGTTCTCGACGTTCCGATCGAGGAGGCGTCAAGATTCGGTATTATGAGCACGAACGACGACGGCTCGATCTACAAGTTTACCGAAAAGCCCAAGAATCCCGATTCCACGAAGGCTTCGATGGGTATTTACATATTCAACGCGGATAAGCTTCGCGCGTATCTCGAGGCTGATGAGGCGACCGAGGGCTCTGCCAACGACTTCGGCAAGAACATTATTCCCAATATGCTCGTCGCGGGCGAGAAGATGTTCGCTTACTCGTTTGACGGCTATTGGAAGGACGTTGGAACTATTTCTTCTCTCTGGGAGGCTAATATGGACCTTCTCGGTAAGAATCCCGTTCTCGATCTTGGCGATAACAAGTGGAGGATCTTCTCCCGACATTCCGCGGGCGGACCGCAGTTCGTAGGACCTGACGCTGTGGTTGAAAACAGCTATATCACCGAGGGCTGCGAAATTTACGGAACGGTTAAGAACTGTGTTATAGGCGCGGGAGTAAGGGTATGCCGCGGCGCGTACGTTTGCGATAGCGTGCTTATGGGTGATACGGTTATCGGTGAGGGAGCGGTTGTAAACTATTCCATTATTGATACGGGCGTTACCATCGGTGACGGTTCAACCGTCGGCTCGGAGAAGGCTGACGGCGTGGAGATCGCGGTTATAGGCGAAGACGTGAAGATCGGCGCGGGCGAGGTAGTTCCCGCAGGCGCTATGATCTCCGAGGAATAAAAGAGGAGGACAGAATAATGACGGCAGTAGGCTTAATATTTACTAACATTCACGATAACAGTATTCCCGAGCTTACGAGACTGAGAACCACCGCAAGTATTCCTTTCGGCGGCAGGTACAGACTGATCGACTTTATGCTCTCGAATATGGTAAACTCCGATATTATCAAGGTCGGCATACTTACTCACAATAATTATCAGTCGCTTCTCGACCATCTTGAAACGGGTAAGGACTGGGATCTCGCAAGACGCTCGGGCGGCATTAAGCTGCTTCCGCCCAACATTACCGCGTTTGCAAACACGGGGGTGGGCAGAATTCAGTCCTCCAGACTCGAAGCGCTTATCGGCGCGGTTAATTTCCTTTCCCGTTGTAACGAGGAATATGTCGTTATGTCCGACTGCGATATTATTTGTAATATTGATCTGCAGAAGGTCATCAAGGCGCATATCGAGAGCGGAGCGGAGATCACGTTCGTAACCAAGAAGAGCGATCTTACGGGATATACCTCTCCACAGAAGCTTCCCGTGATCGAGGCGGATGAGAACGGCAGAATTATTGATTTTACCGAGAGAAAGACGTTTGACGGAGCTTGCCGCGTTTATACGAATATTATGGTTATGAAGAGAGCTTATCTTCTCAATACCATTCAGGACGCGATAGCCCACGGATATACGAGCTTCCTTTATGACGTCGTTATCCGCAATATGAAGGATTCCGATTTCAGAGTTTATGACTTTGAGGGCTGGTACGACCATATCGGCTCTATGGAGGAATATTTCTCAAGCTCGATGAAGCTTCTCGGCTCGGAGGCGAGAGAGGGGCTCTTTGGCGTAAAGAATCATCCTATTTTGACTAAGGTTCGTAATTCCGCCCCCACACGCTATTGCGATGGCGCGTCGGTCAAGAACTCGGTCGTTGCCGACGGATGCATTATCGAGGGCACGGTTGAGAATTCTATCATCTTCCGTGGAGTAAAGGTTGGACGCGGAGCAGTAGTCAAGAATTCCATTCTGTTCCAGGACACCTACGTTTGCGACGGCGCGAGCCTTAACTGTGTGGTTGCTGACAAGAACGTAACCATAAAGGACGGCAGAATCCTCTCGGGACACGAGAGTATGCCTTTCTATATTGGTAAAAAGATGACTGTTTAAGTCGATATAATAATATTTCCTTATCGGGTGGACTCCGCCCGATAAGGTGTTTATTCGGCATTCCCGAAGCTTAAATTTTTGAAAGGATATTGCAAAAATTATGAAGAAAATACTTTTTGTAGGCGCTGAAGTAATGCCTTTTGCCGCTACGGGCGGTCTTGGTGACGTTATGGGCTCTCTCCCCGCGGCAATAAAAGCGGCAGAAAAGTCGAACGTTGACGTAAGAGTAGTTCTTCCTCTTTATTCTGCCGTAAAGCCCGAATGGCGCGAGCAGATGAAGACCGAGGCGATATTTAACGTATCACTTTCCTGGAGAAATCAGTACTGCGGTATTCTGAGTCTTGTAAAGGACGGCGTAACGTATTATTTTGTTGATAACGAATATTATTTTAAGAGAGATGCGCTTTACGGCTATTTTGACGACGCCGAAAGATACGCGTTTTTCTCAAAGGCGGTCCTTGAGCTTATGGCTCATGTGGACTTTTATCCCGACGTTATGCACGCGAACGATTGGCAGTCGGCTCTCTCGGTGGTGTATCTCAATACAAAATACAGATACAGAGACGGCTACGACGGCATAAAGAGCGTGTTCACAATACACAATATTGAATATCAGGGTAAGTACAGCTACGATACCCTCTGTGACGTTCTCGACCTCGGTCCCGAGCATTACGGACTTATGAGATACGATAACTGTGTAAATCTTATGAAGGGAGCTATCGAGTGCGCGGACGTCGTAAGCACGGTAAGCCCCCGCTACGCCGAGGAGATAAGAACGGGCGAATATTCGCACGGACTATCTCATATTCTCGAGAAGAACAGCTATAAGCTCTCGGGAATTCTCAACGGCATTGACTACGACTATTACAATCCGTCAAAGGATAAGGCTATAGTAAAGAATTTTGACAGACGCA
This sequence comes from uncultured Clostridium sp., assembly GCA_964567085.1. Classification (GTDB taxonomy): domain Bacteria; phylum Bacillota; class Clostridia; order Oscillospirales; family CAG-272; genus SVTX01. The sequence continues at coordinate 7,694 of CAZMKU010000030.1, read as the reverse complement.
ATTTCGTTTCGGGTAAGGCAGAGAACAAGATGGCTCTGCAGAAAGAATACGGTCTTCCCGAGCGAGACGACGTTCCTATGCTCGCGATAATTTCGAGACTTGCCTCGCATAAGGGACTTGATATCGTCGCAGAGATGGCGTACGACCTTGTCGGCAGACGCGACGTTCAGCTTGTGATCCTCGGCAAGGGCGAGGCGAAATTTGAGGATTTCTTCCGTGGACTCGAGGCGGCGTATCCCACGAAGGTCCGCGCGCTCCTGACTTACGACAGAGACCTCTCAAAGAGAATTTACGCCGCGGCGGATATTTTCCTTATGCCCTCGAAGAGCGAGCCCTGTGGACTTTCCCAGATGATCGCGTCAAGATACGGCGCGCTTCCCGTAGTTCGTGAAACGGGAGGACTTTATGATTCCATCAAGCCTTATTGGATAAATAACGGCGAGATATGCGGAAACGGATTTACTTTTGCAAATTACTACGCTCACGAGCTGCTCCAAAAGACCGAGGAGGCGATCGACCTCTGGTACGATAAGCCTGCTTACAAGAAGCTTGCATCCAAGGTAATGGGAACTGATTTCTCGTGGAGAGCATCCGCAGAAAAATATATGGAGATGTACAATTCACTTTGATACGTCTCATTCGCGATATACTCGAGCCTCGGCTCAAAAAGAAAGGTAATACACTCAAATGAACAGCACAAACTTAAACGCATCACAAATCAAAGAAAACGTAGAGATCAAGCTTTCAAGATACTTCGGCTGCACGTCTGCCGAGGCTTCACAGGAGCAGATGTATAAAGCGGTTGCCATGACCGTAAGAGATATTCTCACCGAAAAGAGAGGCGCATTCAAGAAGGAAGTGAACAAGAAGGGAGCTAAACGCGTGTACTATATGTGCATGGAGTTCTTGCTTGGCAGATCCCTCAAAACCAACCTCTGTAACCTCGGTCTTGATAAGGAATACTCCGAGGCGCTCAGCAATCTCGGATTTGATCTTGAGAAGCTTTATTCCTGCGAGCCCGACGCGGGTCTTGGAAACGGCGGCCTCGGCCGTCTTGCCGCTTGCTTTATGGATTCGCTCTCGTCTCTTGACTATCCCGCAACGGGCTTTTCACTCTGTTATGAGTACGGACTTTTCCGTCAGATGATAGTTGAGGGTATGCAGGTCGAGCTTCCTGACGTATGGCTCCCAGGCGGCGAGGTGTGGCTCGTTCCGAGAACGGACCGCTCGTTTATCATCCGCTTTGGCGGTCACGTAAACGAAAAGTGGGTAGACGGAAAGCATGAGGTCTCCTACGAGGGTAGCGAAGAAATTGAGGCTGTTCCTTACGATATGATGATCTCGGGCGCGGACAGTAAGGCTGTCAGCCAGCTTCGACTCTGGCGAGCAAGAGACATAAATAATTTCAATATGGGACTTTTTACGCAGGGACAGTATCACAAGGCGGTTGAGGACAGAACCAACGCCGAAACGCTTACAAAGGTGCTTTACCCCTCGGATAATCATACCGAAGGTAAGCTTCTCCGTCTTTCCCAGCAGTATTTCCTGGTTTCCGCATCCGTGCAGAGCATTATCCGCGACCACATGGCGGTGTACGGCACGCTCGAAAACCTTGAAGATAAGGTCGGTATTCATATCAAGGATACGCGCCCGGCGCTTTGTATCCCCGAGCTTATGAGAATCCTTATGGATGAATATTTCTATTCCTGGGAGGCTGCTTGGGATAAGGTTGTAAAGATCTGTTCTTATACAAATCATACGGTTCTTCCCGAGGCGCTTGAGACTTGGAACGAAGACCTCTTTGCCCTCAAGCTCCCGAGAATTCATATGATCGTCAAGGAAATTAACGAAAGATTCTGCCGCGAGGCGTGGGACGCTTTCCCCGGAAACTGGCAGAGAATCTCCAAGATGAGTGTGGTAGGCTACGGCTCGGTTCGTATGGCGAATCTTTCCGTAATCGGCTCTCATTCGGTAAACGGCGTATCCAAGCTCCATTCCGAGATCTTGAAGGAATCCGTGTTCCACGATTTTTACAGAATGTATCCGAACAGATTCGAGAACGTAACTAACGGTATCGCGCATCGCCGTTGGCTCTGCTATTCCAATCCCGAGCTTGCAGGCCTTCTTGACGAGTGCATCGGTACGGGCTACAGACATAATCCCGTTGAGCTCGCGGAGTTTAAGAAGTTCGCGGACGACACAAGCGTTCTCGAGCGCTTTGATGAAATTAAACACAACAACAAGATAAAATTTGCAAATCATCTGTATCAGAAGACGGGCAAGAAGATAGACACGGACTCTCTCTTTGACGTACAGATAAAGCGACTCCACGAATATAAGCGTCAGCTTCTGAACGTGCTCAATATTATCGGTACGTACCTTGACCTTAAGGATAATCCCGATATAGATATTCAGCCGCAGACCTTTATTTTCGGCGCGAAGGCAGCGCCCGGCTACCATATGGCAAAGAGAATAATTCAGCTTATTTCGCTTATATCGAGAGATATTGACGCGAATCCCAGAATTAAGGAAAAGCTCAACGTTATCTTCCTTGAAAACTACGACGTAAGCACGGCGGAGATCCTTATTCCTTCGGCTGAAATAAGCCAGCAGATCTCTCTTGCGGGTAAGGAAGCGAGCGGTACGGGCTGTATGAAGCTTATGATAAACGGCGCGTTGACAATAGGTACTCTCGACGGCGCGAACGTAGAAATGCTACGGGCGGTGGGTAAGGAAAATATGTTTATTTTCGGTCTCACGAGTCGCGAGGTCGACGAGCTCTGGCTCCGCGGATACCGTTCTGCCGAGTTCTATACGAATAACGAGCGACTTAAGAGAATCGTAAATTACCTTACGATAGGCTTTGCGGGCGAGTCCTTTGCGGATATCGCGACCTACCTTATCGCAGGCCACGGAATAGCAGACCCCTATATGTGTCTTGCGGATTTCGAGTCCTACAGGCTTGCGCACGATAAGATGATCGACTCTTATGCGAACAGACGTGAATGGACAAAGATGGCGCTTCTCAATACTGCTTCCGCGGGCTATTTTGCCGCTGACAGATGTATTGACGAATACGCGGAAAAATTCTGGAATATTAAGCCTTTGAAGTGATTTTAAATTTTTGGGAAGGGCAAAGCACGGTTTATGTTGCCTAAATTATTTGCTGACATTGAAAAAAACAGCGACTGCAAAATAAAGAAATTTATCGGCGCCAAGGACGCTTCGAATATCGGAGCGTTCGCCCATGGCGCGCTTGTTGACTTTGAATTTTCGGTATCGCGCGCGCTCGGAGCTCGCGGAGTGGTTATGAGAATTGCTCCCGACGGACGGGCGGATATTGATATTCCGCTTGAATTCTCGGGCTCCGACGGCGTTCACGATATATATATTCTGCAGCTTGACACGGAGAAAATTTGCGGAGACGAGCCTTGCGGACTTTTCTACTATGAGTTCTTGCTTCTCCGCGGATATAATACACTTTTTACGGATACATATAACAACTACGATTTTGAAATTTCCGAGCGGAGCGGGGGAAGATTCCGTCTGCTCGTTTACGAGAGGGATTACCGTCTGCCCGAGAGCTTCGGCGCGGGGGTCATGTATCACGCGTTCGTTGACCGCTTTTATCGCGGCGAGGGCGAGTGCGTTGATAACATAAAATGCCGCGATGACGCCGTTATGAATGAAAATTGGGAGAGCGGTATTCCGCAGTTTGCCAAAAAGGCGGGAGATCCGCTAAAAAACAATGAGTTCTTCGGCGGTACGCTTCTCGGTATTGCGCAAAAGCTCGATTATCTCCATAGCCTTTCGGTAAAAACGATTTATTTGAGCCCGATATTTGAGGCGTATTCCAACCACAAGTACGACACGGGAAACTATATGAAGGTCGACGAAATGTTCGGCGGTGACGAGGCTTTTGCTTATCTTATTGAGAAAGCCAAGGAATACGGAATGGGCATAATTCTCGACGGTGTGTTCAATCACACGGGCGATAACAGCGTATATTTCGATAAATACGGAAAATACGGAAACGGCGCGTACAAAAATGAAAATTCGCCGTATAGAAATTGGTATTTCTTCAAGGAATGGCCCGAGAAGTACGAGTCGTGGTGGGGAATTGATATTTTGCCGAAGCTCAACCACGAGAACGATGCCTGCCGAGCGCATATTACGGGCGAGGGCGGAGTAATTGAAAAATATACCAAAATGGGTATCGCGGGCTGGCGTCTTGACGTGGCGGACGAGCTTTCCGACACGCTTCTCGACGAGATCCGCGAGGTTGCGAAGAAAGAAAGCGGCGGCGAGGCCGTGATCATCGGCGAGGTCTGGGAAAATGCCTGCGACAAGGTGGCGTACGGAAAGAGAAGAAGATATTTTTCGGGACGTCAGCTTGACAGCGTTATGAACTATCCCTTGAAGAACGCTATCGTTTCCTTCTGTCAGTTTGGCGATGCGGAAATGCTTTACAATACCTTGACAGAAATATACGCGTCCTATCCCCCCGAGGTCTCGAAGAGACTTATGAACGTCCTCGGAACACACGACACCGAGAGAATTCTCACGGTGCTCGGCAGCGAATTTGAGGATTTTGATCTCTCAAATGATGAGCTTTCGGTAAAGAGACTTGACGGCGAGAGCCGTGAGAAAGCAATTTCGCACCTCAAGATAGCATCGGCTATTCAGTACACGGTTTACGGAATCCCATCGCTTTATTACGGCGACGAGGTAGGCCTTGAGGGATATCACGATCCCTTCTGCCGTATGCCTTTTCCGTGGCACGAAATAAATGACGGCTACAGAGCGGAGCTGCTTTCTCATTACAGAGCATTGGGTGAGATAAGACGGGATAATCCCGTGCTGGTGGACGGAGATTTCTATGTTTTGAAGCACACAGAATCAAGTATAGCGTACGCGAGGGCAAACGGCACCGACCTTATTGTCGTTATCGCAAACAGAGGAGAGAGCTATACACTCGAGCTTCCCGAGGGACATACGTATACCGAGCTTTTGACGGGTGAGAAATACGAGGGAAGCATAACCGTTTCTGCCGATTCGGTGATGATATTAAAGGCGTAAATGGTATAACGCAGAAAGAGATGGTTTGACATATGAAATATAATATCCTAATTAAATACGTAAACTCCATTCCGTCTGCGAGCAAGCATCAGGAGATAAGTATTGGCAGAATTCAGCTTTTGTGCGAAAAGCTTGGCAGGGTAAACGTCGGAGGTGGATACGTATATCTTTCGGGCGGTGGGTATGCCCACGGGAGCGGTCTTATCCTCGAATCCGTTCTGAAGTCCTCGGGATATTCCTGCGCGAGAATTACGGACGCCTACGGATTTGACATTAAACGGTCAATTTATCTTGACGGCGAGCCCCCGAGCATCGAGGAATTCACCAATATTCTCTCGTACATACGCGATATTTTAAAGAAGCACAAGGACGTAGGCTTTCTTCGTGAGGAGGTCGTTTTTGCATTCTGCCTTTACGTTTGCAAGACCCTTGGCGCGAAATACGTGATCTTGGAAAACACGCGTGAGGATACAAGAGGAATGTTCGAAATATGCGCTCCGTATAATTTCGCTATTATTCCAAAGCTTTACGGCGACGTAAGCGATGGGGAGCTTGAGTCCGTCAGCGGTTGTATTGACAAGGTAAATCGCGGTGTCGTTACGGGAAACAATCATTTCTACAATTATTTCTCGGGTCGTTGTCACAAGGCGGGAATAAGACTTTCCATACACAGAAGCTTTGAGACCGTTGATGAGAAAATGCGTCAGCAGACCTTTGCTTACAACAAAAGGGAATATACGCTCAAAAGCTCGTCCGCTCTCCTGCGCGACTGCGCGATATCGGTTCTCGAGCTTGTGGATATGATGAAAAATCACGGCGCGAAGATCCCCCCGTCAGCCATTTCCGACGGTGTTAAAAACGCGGGAAATTGCGGTCTGTTTGAGGTAATATCCCTCTCTCCGATGATAATCAGCGATATTTCCTCGTCTTGCGGTCAGCTTGATATGCTTGCGGATAAAATAGACGAGTATTGCGAGAAAAGCAATCTCGGCGGCGTGTTGGTTTTGTTTGAAAGCAAGAGCGACGAGGGCGCAAAGCGGATCGCTGATTCGTTCACAAAATGCAAGAGCCTAAGGCTTGCTTGCGTAGGTGAGGGACACTGCGATTATTCAACGGTCAATGAGGCGGCGGAGAAAATAGGGGATAAGGATATTCTTACGCTTATTCTCGGCAGTCCTGAATTTACCGAGGGTATAAAGGGCGCTCTGAAGGCAAGAATGGACAGGCTTTGACCTGTACGTCAAAATTTACGTTAAACAAATCAAGTAATACATAAAAAGCGAGGGCTAAATTTATGGCAATTAAAATTTCCGACAGATATCTGTCATCATTCGTAGCGGCTCACGAATATGAGGGCGTGAAAAAAGAGGTAGCTATGGCGCACGAAATGCTCGTATCAAAGAGCGGCGCGGGCGCGGATTTCCTTGGTTGGACAACGCTTCCGTCTGATTACGACAAGGAGGAATTTGCGAGGATCAAGGCTGCGGCTGAAAAAATCAAAAAGAGCTGTGACGTGTTTATTGCGATCGGCATCGGCGGCTCGTATCTCGGCGCGCGCGCGGTTATTGATTTTCTGAAGTCGCCTAATTACAACAACGTAAAGAAGGACACACCCGATATTTATTTCGCGGGCTGTGATATTTCCGCGGCTTCTGTTTCCGAGCTCGTTGAGATCTGCGAGGGCAGGGACGTTTGCATTAACGTAATCTCGAAGTCGGGCACGACGACAGAGCCTGCGGTCGCGTTCAGAGTTTTCCGTGAAATTCTTGAGAAGAAGTACGGCAAGGAGGGCGCAAGAGAGAGAATTTTCGTTACGACGGATAAGGCAAGAGGTACTCTCAAGTCCTTCTCCGATGCGGCAGGCTACGAGACCTTCGTAGTACCCGACGACGTAGGCGGCAGATTTTCCGTGCTGACGGCAGTAGGTCTTCTTCCTATCGCGGTTGCGGGAATTGATATTGATAAGCTTATGGCGGGCGCGTACGACGCTATGGTTGAGTATTCCGATCCCGACATTGAGAAAAACGCGGCATATAAGTACGCGGCGATAAGAAATATTCTCTACCGCAAGGGCAAGGTCACGGAAATTCTCGTAGGCTACGAGTCCTATCAGAGAATGATGAACGAGTGGTGGAAGCAGCTTTACGGCGAGAGCGAGGGCAAGGACCAGAAGGGTATTTTCCCCGCATCCGTAATTTTCTCAACAGACCTTCATTCGCTCGGTCAGTACATTCAGGACGGTATGAGAAATCTATTTGAAACCGTAATTGCGATTGAGGACGGCGGCGTGGAATTTGCGATTCCTCACGATCCTCAGAATATCGACGGACTGAACTTCCTCTCGGGTGTTGATCTTAACAAGGTAAAGAAGACCGCGATGCAGGGAACGCTTTTGGCTCACGTTGACGGCGGAGTTCCCAATATTCTCATCGAAATGGCGGGCAGAGACGAATATTCGCTCGGATACCTCATTTATTTCTTCGAGGTCGCTTGCGCGATCTCGGGCTATATGCTCGGAGTCAACCCCTTCAATCAGCCCGGTGTTGAGGCGTATAAGAAGAATATGTTTGCGCTTCTCGGCAAGCCCGGATACGAGGAGCTTGCTCGCGAGCTTG
>CAZMKU010000029.1:0-15997 GCA_964567085.1 uncultured Clostridium sp. | reverse complement strand
ATGGCGTTCGGTAACATTTACACGTTCGGCCCTACGTTCCGTGCCGAAAACTCCAACACGGCGCGTCACGCGGCTGAATTCTGGATGATCGAGCCCGAGATCGCGTTCGCAGACCTCAACGACAACATGCAGCTCGCTTGGGATATGATCCAGTATATCATCAAGCACGTTATGGAAAAGTGCGCGGCAGAGCTTGAATTTCTCAACAAATTCGTTGACAAGGGACTTCTTGAGCGACTTACAACTCTCTCAAAGAGCGAATATAAGAAGGTTACCTATACCGAAGCTGTTGAGCTTCTCAAAAAGTCGGGCGCGGACTTCAAGTTCCCCGTTGAATGGGGCTGCGATCTTCAGTCCGAGCACGAAAGATACCTCACAGAGCAGATCTTCAAGATGCCCGTATTCGTTATCGACTATCCCACGGAGATCAAGTCCTTCTATATGAGACTCAACGACGACGGCAAGACTGTTGCGGCTATGGACCTGCTCGTTCCCGGTGTTGGCGAGATCATCGGCGGCTCGCAGAGAGAGGAACGTCTTGACGTTCTCCTCGCTCGTATGGAAGAATGCGGACTTAAGGAAGAAGATTACTGGTGGTACGTAAACCTCCGCAAGTACGGCGGCACAAAGCACGCGGGCTACGGCTTAGGCTTTGAGAGAATCATTATGTATCTCACGGGCGTGTCTAACATCCGCGACGTAATTCCCTATCCCAGAACGGTTGGAAACGCAGAGTATTAATAGAAAAATAACGAGGCGAAATTCGCCTCGTTATTTTTATTTACATTCTTCAAATAATTCTTCCATTTTGACGTTTAATATTTTCGCAATAACGTAAATTTCGTGATCGGTCGCGCTTCGAACCTGTCCTTCAAGCTTGGAATAGCTCGTAGGGTTGATGTCGCAGCCCATCACCTGCATTTTAGCGATAAAATCCTTCTGCTTTATTCCCCGCTCTTTTCTGAGCCGTTCAATATTTTTGCCCACCATATTGGCATCTCCGTACATTTGCTTGCGAATTTTCATACACGTGTCCTTTTTTGTCCTTTTTTATCATTTTTTGTCATTTTTTGTCGATTTTAGTTCTTTTTTAGAATTATATATCAAAAAGGGGTTGACAAAATTCCAAAATAGAATTATAATTATAATAATTCCGAAATGGAATAATGCATATTAAAGGAGAATGAAATAATTATGAAAACAGCAAGACTCTGTATCGGCATCATTAGTATGGTGCTCTTTTTGGTAATCATGTTCCAGTCCTGCGCGGCCGGTATTGGCGAGGCACTCACAGGCGACGAAAGCGGCAGTGCAGGTAACGGCGCGGCAGTTGCGTGGCTTATGCTTATTGCAGGCATTGTTGGCGTTTGCACAAGAAAAAAGGTTGTTGGCGCATACATTACCGCTGCCTTCTACTTTGTCGCAGGTTTACTAGGTGTTACCTCCACAGGAATTTTCGCCGATTTGATCATCTGGGGCGTTGTAGCGCTTATTTTCGCAGCTGTATTCGTGCTCGGCGGCATTCTTACCGCAAAGGCTAAAAAGAAGACGAAAGTTGAAACAATAGCTGAAGAAACTACTCCCGAAGCTTGATCATCGTTTATTATAACAATAAATACGACTTTTCAAACAGAACAACGCAAAAAGAGGGGCTCCCCCCCTCTTTTTTGTTATCTGACACTAAAAAAGATAAAGCATTAACGAAAATTGTAAAAAACTATTGACAAACGCAGAAAATAGTGATAGACTATATTTAATTATTAAGGAAAGCGAGAAATTGTTATGGCTTCCAACGTATTCGCAACAACATACTATTACTTTTACTTTTATTGCTGATAGGTAATTGAGTAAAGGTGATTTTTGATGCGAAAAAAGAATTTTAATTCTTTTGTGCCATACTTTCTTTAAATGAGGCACTCCACAGAAAAAATCGCTGTGGAGTGCTATTTTTATTATTACAAGAAAAGAGGAAAAAACAATGATTGCAATTATAAGACAAGGAACAAGCCGCGAACAGATAGAAAAGCTTACAAATTGGATAGAATCACAGGGTCTCTCCGTGCATCTCTCAGCAGGCGAATACACCACGATCGTAGGACTTGTTGGCGACACGTCGAAGATCGACGAGGATCTTCTCCGCTCGCTCGACATAGTTGAGACGGTCAAGAGAATTTCCGAGCCCTTCAAGAGCGCAAACAGAAAGTTCCACCCCGACGACACGGTGGTCAAGGTTGGCAATACAAGCGTTGGCGGCGACATCTTCGCGGTTATGGCGGGCCCCTGCTCCGTTGAATCTCGCGAGCAGGTGGTTGAGATCGCGAAGGCGGTCAAGGCGGCAGGCGCGACAATGCTCCGCGGCGGCGCGTTCAAGCCCAGAACCTCACCCTACGACTTCCAGGGTCTTGCGGGCACGGGTATTGAGTACCTCCTCGCCGCAAAAAAGGAAACAGGTCTTCCCATCGTAACGGAAATAATGAGCGCTCATCACCTCCCTCTTTTCGAGGACGTTGACGTAATTCAGGTAGGCGCGCGCAACATGCAGAACTTCGAGCTTCTAAAGGAGCTTGGAAAAACGAACAAGCCCATTCTCTTGAAGCGCGGTCTTTCCGCAACCATCAAGGAATGGCTCATGTCGGCTGAATACATAATGGCGGGCGGAAACGAGAACATTATTCTATGTGAGCGCGGTATTCGTTCCTACGACTCGCAGTACACGAGAAACGTGCTTGACCTCGCGTGTGTTCCCGTCCTGAAGGAGCTCACACACCTCCCCGTGATCGTTGACCCCAGCCACGCGACAGGCTCACAGAAGCTTGTAAAGCCTATGGCTCAGGCGGCGGTAGCGGCGGGCGCGCACGGACTTATGATCGAGGTCCACAACAATCCCAAGGCGGCGCTCTGCGACGGCGCGCAGTCGCTCACACCCGATCAGTTCGCTGGCGTTATGGCATCGGTGAACAAGATCCGCGAATGTATGTAAATTTCCCTTATGAAAGGCAAATAAAATGAAGATCGGAATCGTAGGCCTCGGCCTTATCGGCGGCTCGCTTGCGCGGGCATACAGAGTTTATGCCACGGAAAACTCACAGAATATTGAAATATTCGCCTCCAACAGAAGCAAATCTATTCTCGACTTTGCAATTATGTCGGGCGTGGTTGACGCGCCTCTGGATGAAAAAACAATTCCCGAATGCGACATAATCTTTATCGGTCTCTACCCCGAGGCAACGATTGAATATATGAAGAAAAATGCTTCCCTTTTCGGAAAGGGCAAAATAGTTATGGACCTCTGCGGCACGAAGGCAAAGGTTTGCAAGGCGGGATTTGCGCTTGCGAAGGAGCGCGGATTTACCTTCGTCGGCGGTCACCCTATGGCGGGAACACAGTTCTCGGGCTACAAAAATTCCAAGGCTGATATGTTCGTCGGCGCGCCTATGGTTATTGTGCCCCCGTCGTTTGACGACATCCAGCTCATCTCGCGCGTAAAGGAGCTTTTGCTCCCTGCGGGCTTTGGCAGATTTTCCTACGTTGACGCAGAGAAGCACGACCGCCTTATCGCCTTTACCTCCCAGCTTGCGCACGTAGTTTCAAACGCGTACGTAAAGAGCCCCACGGCTCGCGAGCATATGGGCTTCTCGGCGGGCAGCTACCGCGATATGACACGCGTCGCGTGGCTCAACGAGCAAATGTGGACCGAGCTTTTCTTTGAAAACCGCGATCCGCTCATTTACGAGCTTGACACGATAATAAATTCCCTTGAAGAATACAAAACCGCGCTTGAAGACGGCGACCGCGAAAAAATGCTCGGTCTTTTGCGCGACGGCAGAATTGCCAAGGAAGAAATAGACTCATAATAAAGAGGCAAATATAATGGAACTTAACTTATCCGAGATCCGAGAGGAAATAAACAATATTGACAACGAGATAGTGGAGCTTTTCAAAAGGCGAATGACTTGCGCTTCATCGGTGGCGCAATATAAGGCGGAGCATGATCTCCCAGTGCTTGACTCCGAGAGAGAGCGCGCGCTGCTTACCAAGATCTGCAATCTTGCGGGCGAGGAGCTCGACACCTACGCACTCACGCTCTACAACACCATGCTCGACGTGTCAAAGGCTTATCAGCATAAGATATTAAATGCCGATTCGGTCATTTACAATCAGATAACATCCGCTCTTGATACGACTAAAAAGGAATTCCCCTCTCGCGCTCACGTAGCGTGCCAAGGAGTTGAGGGCGCGTACTCTCAGATCGCCGCGACCAAGCTCTTTTCCTTACCCAACATAAGCTTTTACAAGACCTTCGAGAACGTTTTTGAGGCGATCGAGAACGGCGAATGCGACTACGGCGTGCTTCCCATTGAAAACAGCACGGCGGGTTCGGTAAAAAAGGTATACGAGCTGATGCTCTCGCACAATTTCAATATCGTGCGCTCGGTTCGACTTAAAATTGACCACAATCTGCTCGTAAATCAGGGCGTTGAGCTCTCGGAAATTACCGAAATTATTTCTCACGAGCAGGCAATAAGCCAATGCGCAGGCTTTCTTTCCAAGCACCACAATATCAAGGTTACGGTCTGCAGGAACACCGCAGTTGCGGCAAAAACCGTAAAGGAAAGCGGCAGACGCGATCTCGCGGCAATTTCCTCGCGAGCCTGCGGCGAGCTATATTCCCTGTCGAATATCGCGCCGTCCATTCAGGACTCGGGCAACAATCACACGAGATTTATCTGCATTTCAAAGAAGCCCGAGATATATCCCGGCGCGGACAAGCTCACGCTTATGCTTGTTACAAAGAACCGCCCCGGCGAGCTTTATCGCGCGCTTTCCTGCTTCAATGCGCTCGGTGTTGATATGACTAAGCTGGAATCCTGCCCCATCCCCGATAGAGATTTTGAATTTATGTTCTACTTTGACTTTACGGTTTCGGTCTACTCCGAAAAGCTCCGTGATCTTCTCTGCGAGCTTGAAGCGCGCGGCGAGGATTTTAAGCTGCTCGGCGCTTACAACGAAATTATTTAAAAAACACGGAGGAAGCTATGTTAAAAACTAAAGATCAACAATGCGTGCTCATAGGCGAGAAGCTTTCGCATAGCTTTTCTCCTATGATACATTCGATGCTTGCGGACTATCCCTACACCTTGGCGGAAGTAAGCCGAAATGAACTTGAAGCATTTGTAAAATCAAACGAATTCACCTCGGCAAACGTGACTATTCCCTACAAGGTCGAGATAATGAAATACCTCGACGAAATTTCCCCCGAGGCGAAGGCAATCGGCTGCATAAATACCGTAACTCACACGCCCGACGGACGCTTGCGCGGCGACAATACCGACTTTTACGGGCTTTCCTATCTTATCAAGTCAAGCGGAATTGATATTTCAGGCAAAAAAGTATTGATACTTGGCAGCGGCGGCTCGTATCTTACCGCACACGCGGTTTGCGAAAGCCTTGGCGCGCGTGATATAATCTGTGTTTCAAGAGGGGGCGAGGTCAACTACGAAAACGTCTACGACAAGCACGCCGACGCGGATATTATCATCAACACAAGCCCCGTCGGTATGTATCCCAACAACCTCGAATGTAAAATTGACCTTGAAAAATTCGAGAATATAAAGGGCGTCTTCGACATTGTGTTCAATCCCTCGAAAACAAAGCTTTTGCTTGACGCGGAAAGACTTTCCATCCCCTGCCGAGGCGGCCTTGCTATGCTCGTAGCGCAGGCAAAGCGCGCTTGCGAGATCTTCACAGGCGAACAAATTGACGACGGCGAGATCGAAAGAATTAAGAGAATCATCGAGGATCAGACCCTCAATATTGTCCTTATCGGTATGCCCGGCTGCGGCAAAACAACTATCGCCCAAGCTCTCGCAGAAAAGCTTGGTCGCGAAATAATCGACACCGACGAGGAGATCGTGAAGAACGCGAAAATGCCTATCCCCGAGATCTTCGCAAAATTCGGCGAGGGTACATTCCGCTCGCTCGAGCATAACGAGATAAAGAACGCGGGCAAGCTGAGCGGCAAGATAATCTCCACGGGCGGCGGCGCGGTTACGATCGCTAACAATTACGAAGCCTTACACCAGAATGGAATTATCGTCTTTATCAAGCGAGATATCGACAAGCTCTCTCGCGACGGCAGACCGCTCTCAATCGGAGCTGACCTTAACAAAATGTACGAAAAGCGATTCCCAATGTACGAGCGCTTTGCGGATATAACCGTCGATAATAACGGCGATATTGACTCCTGTGTGGAAGAAATTATTACTTTGATCAGAGGACTAAAATGAAAATCGTAAACGTAAATGCATCAAGAAATTACAATATTCTCATTGAAAACGGTCTGATTGACCGCAGCGGCGAGCTTATCCGCAAGATAACGAAAGCGAAGAACGCGGTTATCATCACAGACGATACAGTCCACGCGCTATATTCCGCAAGGGTTGAAAAATCCTTACAGGGGAACGGATTTGATATTTTCAAATATATTATCCCTCACGGCGAGGATTCTAAGAGCGCTAAAAGCTTCATCTCGATTCTGAACTATCTTGCAGACAACAAGATCTCCCGCTCGGACATAATCGTCGCTCTCGGCGGCGGTGTTGTGGGCGACCTTGCGGGCTTTTGCGCCTCGTCCTACCTGCGCGGAATTGAGTTTGTGCAGATTCCAACGACTCTACTCTCTATGGTCGATTCCTCGGTCGGCGGCAAGACAGCAATCAATCTCGACGCGGGCAAGAATCTGGCAGGCGCGTTTTATCAGCCCTCGCTTGTTATCTGCGACCCAGTAGCGCTTGAAACCCTCCCTGACGACATTTTCGCCGATGGCTGCGCCGAGGTGATAAAATACGGAATTATTGGCGACCGCCCGCTTTTCGACAAGCTTGAGCGCGGCATCGACGAAAACACAGACGAGATAATCGAGAACTGCGTAAAAAACAAGCGCGACATCGTAAATATAGACGAGCGCGACACGGGTGTGCGCCAGCTTTTAAATCTCGGTCATACTATCGGTCATGCGATCGAGCAGAATTCAGGCTTTTCCGTTTCCCACGGCTCTGCAGTGGCTATAGGCACATATTACGTAAGTAAAATTTCAAACAAATTAGGTCATCTTGCGGATAGCGAGCTTGCAAGGATCAAGGGCATTTTAGAGCTCTACAAGCTGCCCACGGAATGTCCCTATACCCCCGATGAAATATACAAGGTTGCGGTGTCTGACAAGAAGATAGCTTCAGGCTCTATAAATCTCGTGTTACCCTTCGCTATCGGAGATTCAAGACTTTTTTCGGTTGAAATAGGAGACCTTCCCAAAATTCTCAAAATGGGAGTATAAAAATGAATATGATCTTTAATACCCCTCGTCTTTCGGGCAAGATCCGCGCGATCTCCTCGAAATCCGAGGCTCACAGACAGCTTATTTGCGCCGCGCTCTCTGACGCGCCGACGAAAATAATCTGCACTGATACAAACAACGACATCGACGCCACGGTGTCCTGCTTAAATTCCTTGGGCGCAAATATTGTAAGATGCGCCGACGGCTTTTTGGTTAAGCCTCTCGTTACGCCCGTATCCCACGCCGAGCTTGACTGCGGCGAATCGGGCTCGACTCTGCGCTTCCTCATTCCAATTATCGCCGCTCTCGGAGTTGATGCAAAAATCACTATGCACGGCAGACTGCCGAGCCGCCCGCTCTCCCCTCTCTACGAGCTTTTGGAGAATGTGGGAATCAAAATGTCGGCGCAGGGCGAAAATCCCTTCCGTATCAAAGGAAAGCTCGAGAGCGGCGACTACACCGTCGCGGCGAACGTTTCCTCACAGTTTATAAGCGGACTTCTTTTCGCTCTATCAATAGCTGACGGCGACTCCACTCTTTCGCTCGAGGGCAATATAGAATCCAAAAACTACATTGATATGACGCTCGACGCGATAAAGCTTTTCGGCGGAGATATAACCTGCGCCGACGAAAAATTCACAATAAAATCAAAAGGAAGATTCACTTCACCCGTCGAGACTGCGGTTAGCGGCGACTGGTCGAACGCGGCGTTCTTTCTGTGCGCGGGCGCTATGAGCGACACGCCCATAACCGTCTCGGGACTTGATATTTATTCCTCACAGGGCGACCGCGAAATACTGAGCGTACTCTCTAAAATGGGCGCGAGGATCGAGGTTGTCGGCAGCTCGGTAAGGGTTTGCAAAAACAGATTGCAGAGCATAAAGCTCGACGCCTCTCAGATACCCGATTTAGTTCCTATAATTGCAACGGTGGCCTCGGTTTCGCACGGCGAAACTGTAATTTACAACGCGGGCAGACTCAAGATCAAGGAAAGCGACAGAATTCGCAGCACCTGTGATATGATAACGGCTCTCGGCGGCAATATCACGCCGACCGACGACGGAATGATAATTCGCGGCGTGGATATGCTCTCGGGCGGCAAGGCGGACTCCGCCGCCGACCACAGAATCGCAATGAGCGCGGCTGTCGCATCCACGGTATGCAAAAATCCCGTTACAGTCACGGGCTTTGAGGCGATAAACAAGTCCTACCCCAAATTTAAAGACGACTTTGATAAATTAACCTTACACGGAGAAATTTGAATTTATGTCCACAACGTACGGTAAAAATTTAAAATTAAGTATTTTCGGCGGATCGCACGACGAGAAGATATATATGACTCTCGACGGCATTCCCGCGGGACACAAAATTGATATGAATGCGCTCAATGCCTTCATGGCTCGCAGAGCGCCCGGGCAGAATAAATACTCAACGCAGAGAAAGGAGCCCGACGTCCCCGTGTTTTCATCGGGGCTTGACGGCAACGATATCACCACGGGCGAAAGAATAGAATGCGCGATCTACAACACAAATCAGCATTCAAAAGATTATTCCTCCCTCGTTGATATCCCCCGCCCCTCCCACGCGGATTATGCGGCAAGAATGAAATACGGCGACTCGGTCGACCTTCGCGGCGGAGGTCATTTCTCGGGCAGACTTACCTCACTTATGTGTGTCGCAGGCGGAATTTGTCAGCAAATACTCAAAAAGCAGGGTGTTTCAATAGCCTCGCACGTTTACTCCATTGGTAATATAAGCGACGAAAAATTCAATCCCACAGACCCCGAGGAGCAGATGATATCCCTTACGGGAAAAGCATTCCCCACTCTCTCCGACGAAGCGGGAGAGAAAATGAAGGCGCGCATTGACAAGGCAAGGCTTGACGGAGATTCGGTCGGCGGTATCGTTGAGACGGCGATCATCGGCCTTTCGGCAGGCCACGGAGAGCATATCTTCGACGGCGTCGAGGGCAGAATTTCCTCGTTCCTGTTCTCTATCCCCGCAGTCAAGGGTGTTGAATTCGGTCTGGGCTTCGGCTCGGCTGAAATTTCAGGCTCGCAAAACAACGACGAATTTTACACCGACGGAAAATCCGTTTTCACCAAAACCAACAACTGCGGAGGTATCCTCGGCGGTATGACTGACGGAATGCCCGTAATCTTCCGCGCGGCACTCAAGCCCACGCCCTCGATCGCGAGAGAGCAGAACAGCGTTTCCCTCTCGAAAATGGAAAACGTAAAGCTCAAAATAGAGGGTAGGCACGACCCCTGCGTCGTGGTGCGCGCAGTTCCCGTATTCGAAGCCGCTGCGGCTATTTCAATTCTCGACATTCTTCTTGATAAGTGAGGTAAAAGATATGAATTTTTTGATCATCAACGGCCCTAATCTCAATATGCTCGGCATTCGCGAGCCCCACCTTTACGGCACGCAAAATTATTCTTCGCTTTGCAAGCTTGTCAAAAAAACCTGCTCGGAGCTCGGGATTGATTTTGAAATTTATCAATCCAATCACGAGGGCGCGATCGTTGACAAAATTCAGGACGCATACAACGTGTTCGACGGCATTATTATAAATCCCGCGGCGTATACGCACACCTCGATAGCCATTCTTGACGCGCTCAAGGCGGTCGGTATCCCCACGGTCGAGGTACATATTTCCGACGTATCCAAGCGTGAGGATTTCAGACAGGTCTCCTACGTTTCTCTCGCGGCAGTAAAAACCTTTATGGGGCTCGGTCTTGACGGCTACCGCGAAGCTATCGTTTACCTCAAAAATTATCTTGCAAAATAAAGCGAAATGACGGAGAATGTGAGAATTCTCCGTCATTTTTTATAACTCAGCGCAGCCGATATAACCATACACAGTATATCATAACTGCACTTTGCGCCTCATAACTCTTATATGAAGCCCTTCATTGTCTCAACGTTCCCTTCCTCAAAGCTCACGATATCCCGAGCCATTTTTACCGCGCATTCAGAAACGCTGCTGTTCTCATAATCTCGCAATATCTTCAGAGTATCGGTAATTCCCATCGTCGAGCCCTCGACCACCATCTGCGCCAAATGACTGTCGCTTGAATCCGCCATAGCGTTCATCGCCATGCCAAGCGACACGCCCATTTTCGCCATGATGCCCTCCTCCTTTTCCTTGTAACCGAGCTCGTGAAGGCGATTCTTGATCTTCTCCGCGAATTCCTCGTATCCGTTAAGCTGGGACGTGAGCGCCTTCTTAAAGCCTCCGTCCTCTGCCTTCTCAATAATTTTGATTGCCGAATCAGAGCCCATTTTCATATTTTTATAAAGGTTTTCAAGCATTGAAACCTCTTTTTCTACAGTCTCGCTCATTTAACAGTTTCTCCTTTTTTTATTTATATTTTGCAAAACCATTATTGACAGCTTTGTCCTTCCGTATACAAGCCCGCAGGATATTATAAACATATCAACGATTTTCACGGAATTTAAAACATTTTGACAAAAAATTTGTTATTTTTTTGTGCAAAATCACTCTTTTATATTTGCGAAAATTATGATATAATTAACATATATGAGCTGATTTTGACACCCAAAATTTGGAAAAGGACGGTGCTTTGATGTTTAGCATAGGAGATTTAATTGTGTACGGCAACAACGGAGTTTACTCGGTTACCGAATATTGCAAGTCACCTGTGGATAAGAATGACACGAGAACCTTCTATGTTCTGACGCCCCTGTACGAATCCGCGAGCAATATTATTGTGACTCCCGTTACAAACGACCGAGTTATAATGAGAGGCTTGATTTCCGAGGACGAGGCGTACGGGATTATTGACAAGATTCCTTATATTTGCGAGCTTACGGTCGAATGCGAAAGAAACCGTCGCGACAAATACAGAGAATCACTCTCAACGTGTAGCCTCGAGGAATACGTGAAGATAATCAAATCAGTCCATACAAGACGAGAAAACGTCAAGAAAACCAAGAAGCGCTTAAGCGAGACCGACGCGGAATACGAGAAGCGCGCAAAATACTGTCTGTACAGTGAATTTGCATCCGTATTCAGCATTCCCTTCGACTCGGTTGAGGACTTCATAAATCAAAGAATCGCCGCCGAGGCGACAAGCTAAATCACGCACACCCCTCTTACAGTATTGGAGATTATCTATGACAAGTGCCCAAATATTGAAGAATTTATATGCGCCCTCAAGAAAGGTCGACGTCGTTATCGACTCTGACGCATACAATGAAATAGATGACCAGTTTGCTATCGCGTATTTGCTTAAATCCCCCGAATATGCTGACGTAAAGGCTATTTATGCCGCTCCGTTTACAAACGACAAGTCCACAGGCCCCGAGGACGGAATGCTCAAAAGCTACGACGAGATCCACAAGCTCCTCGACCTTATGGAAAGAAAGGTTGACGTATTCAAGGGCTCGACCGAATATCTTAAATCCAAGGATACCCCCATTATTTCGGACGCCGCGCTCGATCTCGTAGCGCGCGCGAAAAGCTACTCGCCCGACAACCCTCTTTACGTTGTCGGAATAGCAGCTATCACGAATATAGCATCCGCTATTATAATTGACCCCTCGATCTGCGAGAACATAGTTATCGTTTGGCTTGGCGGTCACAGCCGCGATTTTCACGATACAAACGAATTCAATATGAGTCAGGACGTTGTCGGTGTCAACGTTGTTTTCGACGCGCTTGTTCCTTTAATCCAAGTTCCCTGCCGCGGTGTATCGAGCGGCGTAAGAATTTCCCGTCCCGAGCTTGAGCATTGGCTTCTCGGAAAGAATAAGCTTTGCGACTACCTTGTAAAAAACACGATCGAGGACACGGAAAAGCACTTTGCGGGCACGGCCTGGTCAAGATCCATGTGGGACTCCTGCGCGGCAGCGTTTATTTTCAACAGAGATCATCGTATGATGGCGCCCAAATTCGTTCACGCGCCCAATATAAGCGAAGACCTCAAATATATTGATAACCCCGCTGGTAAGCCTATGAGTTATATTTATTATATTCACAGAGACCTTGTCATCACAGATATGATAAGAAGACTTATTGCGCCGTAATAAAATAAGACCTCGGAATCATTCTCCGAGGTCTTTTGCTTTAAATATTTTCTTGCCTGCAAAAGCGAGATACAACAGACCCGCAATCGCTATGCATATAAGGGTCAACATATTTCCCGAGCCCCGAAAATGCTGTACTGCCCGCATTATAAGGAACGGCGGAATTATCGCCGCAGCCGAGCAAAGAACAGGGGTAAGCAGAGTATCGAAAAAGCTGATTTTCCCCTTGAAGTATCCAAGCAAAAAGCCAAAGTTCACAAGACAGATAATGAGATCGCAAAAGAACGTACCGATGGGCGCGCCGAGAATATTTATATTCTCGTTTCCTATAAGAAAAAACGACAAGACCACCTTGACCGCGCAGCCTAAAGACATCGAAATTATTGGCTTCGTTGCCTGTCTGTACGCTTGTAGCATTGAATTTGTCAGGGTTATCAGCACACTCGTCAGAACGGACAGCCCAAGGGTTGCCAGAAGCGGCGCGGTTATTTCTATGCCTGCTGATTGGTTTTTGAATATAAGCGTAAGTATTTCCTCGGAGAAAAGTGAAATTCCTATCATCATAGGACAGCTTATGTACGCCGTAAGCCTTATCGCGCAAGAGATCTTCTCTCCCTGCTCCGCGGTGTCTCCGCGCGTTACCGCCCGCGAAAGCTCGGGTATAAGAGGCACGGCTATCGCGCTGACGAGCGCGGACGCCAGCGAAAAGATCGGAATAGCCATAGTCGTATAGCTTCCGTACATTTCGTTAGCGCGCTCGCTCGTGTAACCGATATCCTGAAGTCTGCGCAGGATCATTACCATATCCACGATTCGCACAAGGCTTATCATAAGCGACGAGAGTGTCGCGGGCAATGAGATTTTCACTATATCGCTCAAAATTCTGCGGTTCTCGCGCCTTGTCAAGCAGGTATTGTCCGCTTCCGCCCCGACTCTTCCATCCCGCCTCTTTTTATATAATATAAAATAGACAAGACTCAAAAGACCTCCTATGCTTATCGACGCTACGCCAAAAGCCGCGACAATGTGATTGGCAAAGCCCATCTTCTTGGCTATACCCGCCAGCATAAGCCCGAAGATCAGCTTTGACGCCGCCTCGATAATACCCGATACACAAATAGGCCTCATATCCGACAGTCCCTGAAAATAGCCCTTATACGCGCTGCCCATACACACGAAGGCAAGCGACGGCGCGATAGCGAGAATGGTATAGTACGCCTTCTCGCTCTTCAAATACGTAGCTATCTCTCGCGAGAATATCGCCAAAAGCAAAGCAAATATTACCCCGACAGCCGTAAAAAGCTTCAGCGATAGAGACAAAACTCCCCTTGCCCTTCCCTCATCCTTGCTCTGTGAGATTATTACCGACATCGCGACGGGCAGGCCCGTTATGGAAACAATACACAAAAGCGAGTATATCTCGTATGCAGAATTGAAATATCCCATGCCCTCGCCTGAAACCAGGCTGAGCATGGGAATTTTGTATACAAGTCCTATTATTTTAACTACCACCGTCGAGAACGTCAGGCTGAGCGCCCCCGACAAAAAGCTATTTAAACCTTGATTCGTCTGTTTTTTCGGCAAAGCATCCTCCCGCCGTCAAACAAGCCTTTGGCGGCATCAATCGAAATAGTGGTCGACCACGCTCTTGAATTCGTGCGCAAGTCTTTCCTTATCTATTGTAGTATATTCGCCGTTTCTGTAAAGTATGTCTCCGTCAACCATAGTGAGCACAACGTCCTCGGTCTTCGCGCTATACGCAAGCGTGGACTCATAATTGTACGTAGGAATATTGTTCAGCGCGCTCATATCTATCATAACGAGGTCGGCGCGATAGCCTGCCATAATTTCACCGCAGTCGTCGCGTCCCTGTGATCTTGCGCCGTTAACGGTCGCCATATCAATAATATCTCTCGCATTCGTAGCCGCCGCGTTTCTTTCGTTGCCCTTATGAATAAGTGCCGCAAACTGAAGCTCGCGGATCATATCGAGTCTGTTGTTTGATGCTACGCCGTCAGTACCCAGCGCAATATTTACGCCGTGCTCGCGCATAAGAGAATAAGGCATAATTCCACTGCCGAGCTTCAGGTTGCTAACGGGATTGTGCGCCACGTACGTGCCCTTTTCTGCGAGAATGTCCATATCGTTTTCCGTAAGATATACGCAATGAGCCGCAGTCGAGGGCGCGTCAAGCACACCCGCGCGCAGGAAGAACTCCGTAGGCGTAAGTCCGTGTCTCTGAATACATTCTACGTGCTCCTTTTCTGTTTCGGAAAGGTGGAACTGCATACGAAGACTGTGCTCCACCGCGTATTCGCCAACGTATCTTGCGCACTTTTCCACGTTCGTATATTCCGCGTGGAGAGACATATCGACCTTTATTCTGCCGCCGTTCGCGCCGTGCCATTTATTTGCAAACTCAATGGATTCAAGCGTGCGGAAATCATTCTTCATTTCAATATCCTTGTCAAAGGATACTATCGAGCGCGCAAGGTTCGCCTTGATTCCCGTCTCGTTTACCGCGCGCGCCACGGAGTCCATAAACATATACATATCCGAGAACGAGACTATACCGCCGCGGAGCATTTCAGCCGTCGCGAGCATCGTTCCCCAATACGTGCGCTCGTCACTAAGATTTTCCTCTGCGGGAAAAATCCTTGTATTGAGCCACGTATCAAGCGGAAGGTCGTCGCCGTAGCCGCGGAAAAGAGTCATCGAGCTATGACAATGGGCGTTGTAAAAGCCCGGAATAACGAGATTTCCGTTACCCTCGATCACACGGTCAACGCCCTCGAAATCCGAATCCTTACCAACGTATTTTATAAATTCATTCTCGATCAGAATATTGACCGTGTTATTACCAGATCCGTATTTTTCAGTTAAATGTACGTTTTTAATTAAAGTTTTCATTTTTAAACAAATTCCTTATAAAGTGAGGTTTCTCCAATAAACGCGCTATCGGCGTCAACGATTCCGTGAAGCTTTTCTTCAATTGCCACACGCTTACCGTAATGCTTACTGTCGGGAGTGATCATTTCAAGATTTCTTAAAAGATAAGGCTTTAAAATGTTTATCTCATAAGCTTGTGTCGTATCAACCGCAATACAGTTTTCATCTATGTTCGGGAAAATATTGTTTTCCTCGTTTCGCCTTACGCTCTCCCAGAGAGACATCGTAAAGCTCGCGGTCGTATCTCTGAAATTATTGTCGCGCACAATACGGCGAAGAAGTCTTATCTCGTGGGGCTCGAAGATCCTCTCACCGATCTTAATTGAGCTCTGCGGGCAAACGTAGAGAGTCTTACTTCCCTCACTGCCGAGCAGCTTCACGACCTCGGGATACAAAACCTGAATTCCCTCGAACACGAAAACGTCCTCCTCGTGATTTACGATCTCGTTGTATTCGGGGCGCGTTCCCGTCTTAAAATCGAACGTGGGCTTTACAGCCCTGCCCTTGGAGAAAAGGTTATGCACGAATTCGCAAAGCAGGGGCATATCAAGAGTGTCGGGCGAGTCGAAATCAAGTCCGTCCGCATCAGCGGTGTTTCTGTCGATCTCCTTCTTGGAAAATTCGTCCTTGAAGAAATCGTCAAGTGAAATGATCTGCATTTTC
>CAZMKU010000028.1:0-16003 GCA_964567085.1 uncultured Clostridium sp. | reverse complement strand
CACGACGGAAGCAAGGAGTGTAGCTGACAAGCTTCTTGGGAAGGTCAGCTTCTGTGAGTATCTCGTTTCTGTAAAGAGAAGCAAGTGCCGCCTCTGCCGTAGGAAGCATATAACGGCTACGATTATCAGTGTTATTCTCTATCTTAAAGACCTCGTCAGCAAACTTCGGGAACTGTCCTGCCGTCACGCCGCACTCGTACTCGAGCATGTGGGGAGGAAGAATAAGCTCGTATCCGTCGCCAAGGTGTGTATCGATAAAGTAATTGAGGAGCGCCCATTCAAGTCTCGCGCCCATTCCGCGATAGATCCAGAAGCCCGATCCCGAAAGCTTTGTACCGCGCTCATAGTCGATAAGACCGAGGCTTGTACAAAGATCAACGTGGTTCTTGGGCTCAAAGTCAAACTTGTGAGGCTCACCGAAATAACGGATAGGCTCGTTGTTTTCCTTGCCGCCCGCCTTGAGGTCGCGGTCGGGGAGATTGGGGAGCGCGAGCATATAAGAAGAAAGCTCTGCCGCAACCGCCTTGATCTCCTCGTCGTTCGCCTTAACGGTCGCGCCGATCTCCTTGGACTTTGCGAAGATCTCGGAAGGATCCTTTCCTTCCTTTTTATACACAGGGATCATCTTGGAAAGCTTATTCTGCTCGGCCTTGAGCGCCTCTGTGGAAGAAATAAGGCTTCTTCTCTTGGCATCAAGCTCAAGTATCCTCGCGATCTCCTCCTTTGCGTCCTTGCCCTTGATGGCAAGTCTTTCTATAACCTCATCGGGATTGCTTTTTATATAGTTTATGTCAAGCATTTTATGTTGTCCTTTCAAAACAAAATAATTGTGTAATAGCGCAAAAACCCTTATGATATAAGGAATTTTTGCTGATTTTTGGCTTAAGATCTGAAAATATCCTTGCCGCAGATAAGAGTGAGGAGCTCCTCGAGATCGGCATCGTCATCATAGGAAAGCTCAAGAGTCTTTTTCTTTGCGGACTGATTGATCTTCGCCTTACGGCCAAGAGTTTCCATAACCTTTCTCTCAAGATCCTTCATATATACGCGTCTCTGCGCGTCGGGCTTGTTATCGGGAACTACCACGGGCTTTTCAGCAGCCATAAGACGAACGATTCTTTCAACGTCGCGCACCGAAAGGTCGTTGTCAACAACCTTCTGCGCAAGATTTATCATACTTTCATCGCTCTTAAGACCGAGGAGCGCGCGCGCATGACCGTTCGTGATCTTTTCGCCCTTAAGCATTTCAAGAATCTCATCGGGAAGATCGAGAAGTCGGAGCATATTCGCGATCGCCGAACGGCTCTTGCCGACCTCGCGAGAGATCTGCTCCTGTGTCATATTATATCTCTCAAGAAGCGCGCTATATGCAAGCGCTTCTTCAACGGGATTGAGATTTTCTCTCTGTACGTTTTCTACAAGGGAAATCTGCGCTACCTTAAGGTCATCTCCGTCAATTATTACAACGGGAATTTCAGACAATCCCGCCATTTTTGATGCTCTCCAGCGTCGCTCACCCGCAATTATTTCGTAAGAACCGGGGAAACGGGAGTTTTCTCTTACAATAATAGGCTGAAGAACGCCGTGAATAGCAATAGAATCCGCCAAAAGCTGCAAGCCTTCGTCATCAAAGGTCTTTCTGGGCTGATCGCCTCTGGGTTCAATATCGGAAATTCTGATAGAAGTCACGCTGTCCTTCTTTTCTTCAAGCATATTATCGTCGAGAATTGAATAAAAATCTCTGCCAAGACCGCCACGTGCCATAAATATTTCTCCATTCCGCCGCAAACCGCGGCATTTTCATCATTTTATTTAATATAATAAACGTACGAAACGCTTAAATACGGGTCGCAAGCTCCTTTGCAACCGCAAGATACTCATTCGCGCCCTTGGATTTCTTGTCGTGATAGTATACGGGCATACCGAAGCCCGGAGCCTCTGAAACCTTTACGCCACGGGTAATTTTCGTCTCAAAAAGTCTATCCGAATAATGCTTTTTAAGCTCGCTGATAACCTGCATTGAAAGCAAGAGTCTGCCGTTATACATAGTTATTAGAAGACCCGTAATATTGAGCTTAGGATTAAAATTCTGCTTGATCTTATTAACCGTCACCGTCAGCTGCGACAAGCCCTCAAGCGCGTAAAATTCGCACTGCATAGGAATAACTATACCGTCACTCGCGACCATAGAGTTTACCGTGAGCATGGAAAGCGAAGGAGGACAGTCAACGATTATGTAGTCGTAATCGTTCTTTATGGGCTCCAAAGCATCCTTTATTATATGCTCGTTGCCGCCGTCCTCATAAAGATTGTATTCCGCGCCCGCAAGCGCAATATTAGCAGGAATAAGGTCAAGATTCGTGTATTCCGTCTGACGAATCGCTTCCTTCGCCGTCACCTCGCCCAAAATCACATCGTTTATGCTTGATTTCAAGCTCTTCTTTGAAATTCCCACGCCGCTCGTAGCGTTGCCCTGGGGGTCAAGGTCAATAAGAAGCACCTTGTGCCCGAGAATTCCAAGGGAAGCAGCAACGTTTACCGCGGAAGTTGTCTTACCAACGCCGCCTTTTTGGTTACAAAAAGAAATAATTTTTCCCAAAATTTTTGTACCTCCGAAATTTTTGAATAATTAGCTAAAACAATTATACAACACATTTTTAATTTTTTCAATAGCATTTTATAAAAAAGTTGTACAATTTTGCAAATTTTCGCAAAATCAGGCTAAAAAATACGCCAAAAAGGAATGTTTCACGTGAAACGTGGGTAGTGACACGAAAACGTTTCACGTGAAACAGGCCTTATTGGGAACGCCGAGATGTTTCACGTGAAACAAGCATCGCCGCACGCCCGAACGTTTCACGTGAAACAAAAGAGCCGCCAGACCAGGCGGCTCTTTAAACATCACAACGGATTCTTTTTAATTTGCGCAAACTTCCGCGGATATACCGCAGGCGTTTTGGATTTCTTTTCAACAACAACTACATTTCTCTGGTTTATTTCATCGCCGTCATAAAGATCAAACGTCAGGGTGTCAAGATGCTCGCCGCCAAGCTTTTTGATGCCGCATTTCGCTTCATCAAGCTCCTCCGACGCGGCGGCCGCCTTCATCGCAAGAAACTTGCCCCCGACTTTAACGTACGGAACGGTCAATTCGGAAAGTATATTGAGTCTCGCCACCGCGCGGCTCGTACAAAAGTCGAAGCTTTCGCGCTTGCCTTCGATAAACTCCTCGGCTCTCGCCGATATAGCCGTTACATTCGCAAGGCCAAGCTCACGCGCCGCGCGATTAACAAAATCAACCTTTTTGGTCGTGCTGTCAATAGCGGTAATTTTAAGATCTTTTCTTGCTATTCCAAGCGGAATCGTCGGAAATCCGCCGCCGCAACCCACATCAATCAGCGAAAGCTCCCCGTCGGGAATGAGCTCGGCAAGCAAAAGACAATCCGCAAAGTGCTTGACTATAGCGTCTTTCGCATCAAGAATTCTAGTTACGTTCATAACCTTATTGGTCTCAATGAGTATATTGTAAAAGTCATAAAACTTGCGACAAAACTCATCGGCAGTATATTCCGAAAGGCCGTTTTTGTTTAAAATATCATTATACAATAAGGAAAATTCGTTATAATTCATAATGTTCTCCTCATCTAATTCCCAAATATATCAACAGCACGGAAATGTCCGCCGGGCTCACTCCGCTGATTCTTGAAGCCTGACCGATCGTCAAGGGCTTGATTTTGTTCAGCTTTTGCGCAGCCTCGAGTCGAAGTCCCAAAATCTTCGTATAGTCAAGCTCGGGCGAGAGTGCCTTTGCTTCGAGACGGGCAAGCCTTGCAACCTCGGAAAGCTGTCTTTTGACGTATCCTGCATATTTTATATCAGTCGAAGCAGTAAGTGTAACGCCCCTCGGAAGCTCGGGACGGTTACTGTCAACCTCTGCTATCAGATCATAATCTATCTCAGGTCTGCGAAGCAGATCGGCAAGCGAAACCCCCGATTTTGCAGGTTCTTTCCCATATTTTATAAGGAAATCCGTGGCTTTTTCCTTGGAAATTCTCGTGCTCTCAAGCCTTTCCTTTTCAGCCTCAACAAGCTGCATCTTACTTTTGAAGACAGCAATTTGCTCATCAGACACAAGTCCGCAGCGCATAGCAATCGGTGTAAGTCTCGCATCGGTGTTATCCTGACGGAGCAAAAGCCTGTATTCCGAGCGCGACGTCATCATTCTGTACGGCTCGTTCGTGCCCTTTGTGGTAAGATCATCTATCAAAGTACCGATGTAGCTTGAAGAACGCTCGAGAATCATAGGCTCCTCGCCCTTTATTTTCAGCGCAGCGTTCGCCCCTGCAACAAGTCCTTGCGCGCCCGCTTCCTCATAGCCCGAGGTTCCGTTGAACTGTCCCGCGCCGTAAAGGCCCGATATTCTCTTGAATTCAAGCGTGGGATAAAGCTGAATCGGATCGGCGCAATCGTATTCGATCGCATACGCATAGCGCATAATTTCGGCATTCTCAAAGCCTTTTAACGAACGGAGCATCAAATATTGAACGTCCGTGGGCAAGGAGGTTGAAAAGCCCTGGATATACATCTCCTCGGTGTCATATCCCATGGGCTCAACAAAGAGCTGGTGGCGTTCCTTGTCGGCAAATCTTGTGATCTTGTCCTCGATCGAGGGGCAATATCTCGGGCCCGTTCCGTGGATCTGACCCGAATACATAGCCGATCTGTGTATGTTTTCTCTAATAATCCTATGAGTTTCCGCGTTCGTATAAACGATATGGCAGGGCGTCTGCTCGCGACCGCAATAAAAATTCTCGTCAGTCGCCCAGGAGAACGGCAAAAATCCATCCTCGCCGTCCTGACGCTCCAAAGCATTGAGATTTATGGAGGATCTCTTAACTCTGGCGGGCGTTCCCGTCTTAAATCGCATAATTTTTATGCCATTTTCAACGAGCGACGAGGTCAGCGCGTTTGCAGGCAACATTCCGTCGGGGCCCGAACTATAATTCTTATCTCCGACAAAAATTCTTCCCGCAAGGTGCGTTCCCGTAGCGAGAATGACCGCGTCACATTCCCACTCCTCGCCAAGATGAGTGCGAACACCGACTATTTTCTTTTCGTATGATCCGACCTCGGAGTTTTCGGTCAGAATATCCGTGATCTCCGCTTGAACTATGCGGAGATTCTCTTTATTTTCAAGGGATTTCTTCATCAATTTGCCGTAAAGAGCCCTGTCGGCCTGAACGCGCTTTGAGTGAACCGCCGCGCCCTTGCCGAGATTCAGAGTCCTCGACTGCATGGTAACGAGGTCCGCGATTCTGCCCATCTCGCCGCCCATGGCGTCTATTTCGTAAACCAGATGTCCCTTTGCCGTGCCGCCGATCGAGGGATTGCAGGGCATATTCGCGATCCCATCAAGAGAAAGCGTAAAGAGGACCGTATCTAGTCCCATTCTTGCCGAGGCGCACGCCGCCTCGACCCCCGCGTGTCCTGCGCCAACTACGGCCACCTTTGTCTTTAAATTCATATAAATTCCTTATTTCATAAAAGAAAACGAATGTTTTCCGATTTTATTCAACCTTGTTGAGATAAGCCTTCTGCTCATCTGTGAGCTCGTCAATTTCAACGCCGAGTGTCTCGAGCTTGATCTTTGCAACCTCACTGTCGATCTCTGTGGGCACCGCATAAACCTTCTTTTCAAGCTTGCCGCGATTCTTCGCAAGGTATTCGAGCGACTTCGCCTGAATTGCAAAGCTCATATCCATAATTTCCGCAGGGTGACCGTTACCCGCCGCCAGATTTACAAGTCTGCCCTCGGCAAGAAGATTGATAACGCGTCCGTCAGCCATTGTGTAGCCAACGATATTGGGCTTTCTCGTCTCGATCTTGGTCGACATAGCCGCGAGCTGATTTTTGTTGATCTCAACATCAAAATGTCCGCTGTTTGCAAGAAGAACTCCGTCCTTCATAACGGAGAAGTGTCTGTCAACGATTATATCCGAGCAACCAGTGAGTGTAACGAAGAGGTCACCGAGAGGAGCCGCATTGTCCATAGTCATAACCGTGTAGCCCTCCATAACCGCCTCGATTGCCTTTACGGGGTCGATCTCGGTAATAATCACGTTCGCGCCCATACCCTTTGCTCTCATAGCGAGTCCCTTACCGCACCAGCCAAAGCCTGCGATTACAACGGTTTTTCCTGCGATCATAAGGTTTGTGGAGTTCATAATGCCGTCGAGAGTGGACTGGCCCGTGCCGTATCTGTTATCGAACAAATGTTTGCAATCCGCGTCGTTTACGTCGATCATAGTATAATCGAGAAGCCCCGCAGCCTGACGCGCGAAAAGTCTGTGAATACCCGTAGTCGTCTCCTCACAGCCGCCGATAAGATTATTGCCAAGCTCTCTACATTCGCCGTGAAGAAGGCCGATAAAGTCGCCGCCGTCGTCAATAATGAGGTCGGGACAGAATGCGAGAGTTTCCTTCAGATCGTTGACGTATTCCTCCTCGGTCGCGCCGTGATGCGCGTTTACCTCGAAGCCGTCGGCGGCGAGGGACGCCGCAACGTCGTCCTGTGTTGAAAGCGGATTGCAGCCCGTAACACGAACCTGCGCGCCGCCTGCGCGCAAGCAGTGAGCGAGGCGCGCCGTTTTTGCCTCAAGGTGAATGGACATTGATATTTTGAGTCCCGCAAAGGGCTGTGTTTCAATAAATTCCTTTTCGATCCTGTCCAAGATCGGCATATATGATCTCACCCAGTTTATCTTGTCCGTTCCCGACGGAGCTAATTTTACGTCCTTGATATTGCTCATTTTTTGTCTCCTTATATGTAAATACATTTTTAACCGATAAACAGGGAAGCGAGCAAGGCGCTCCGCCCACATATCCCCATTATATTGTAACAAAAAAATCCCCCTCCGTCAATACCAAAGCCGAATATTCGGTCAAAATTTGCGCATTTCGCCGCAAAAAGCCCGATAAATACTTTAAATATAATAATATTTATGTTCATTGTCAGTTTACAAATTCGTGGTATAATAAGGTGTTAAATTGTATTCATTTCACTTGAATTCGAAAAGGTTGGAATTTTTTAATGATAGTAATCGAAAATCTCGTAAAAAACTACGGAAATAATACGGCGCTCGACGGCATCAGCGTTTCCATTGACAGCGGAGAGACCGTCGGCTTTCTCGGCCCAAACGGCGCGGGCAAGAGCACGACTATGAACATCATAACGGGCTATCTTTCCGCTACGTCGGGCAAAATTACCATTGACGAAATTGATATACTGAACGACCCGCTCGGCGCGAAAAGGCTTATCGGCTACCTTCCCGAGCAGCCTCCGCTCTATCTCGATATGACGGTTGACGAATATTTGAATTTTAATTACGACCTGAAGGGCTGTACTTATCCCAGAATTCCTCATCTCAACGAGATATGCGAGGTCACGAAGATCTCGGACGTAAGAAAAAGACTTATCCGCAATCTCTCGAAGGGATACAGACAAAGAGTCGGCATCGCTCAGGCGCTTATCGGCAACCCGAAGGTTATTATTTTCGACGAGCCCACGGTCGGCCTCGACCCAAAGCAGATAATTGAAATAAGAAGCCTTATCAGAACCCTCGGCAAGACCCACACGGTCATTCTCTCCACCCACATTCTCGGCGA
This sequence comes from uncultured Clostridium sp., assembly GCA_964567085.1. Lineage (GTDB taxonomy): Bacteria > Bacillota > Clostridia > Oscillospirales > CAG-272 > SVTX01. Next base: position 8,338 of record CAZMKU010000028.1, on the reverse strand, counting down.
GGTTCAGGCGGTATGCGACAGAATCATTATTATCAATAAGGGCAAGATCGTCGCAGACGAAAAAACCGAAAGCATTACGCGCATCGCGCAGAGCAATCGCCGCTTCAGCATCAAGGTATGCGGCCCTCAAAGGGAGGTCCTCTCGATGCTCGGGGCAACCCCGGGAATTCTCTATGCAGAGGCCACGGGCGACCGCGACGGTGATGCTTATACCTATACCATCGAAAGCGAGCCGGGCGTTGACGTAAGAAAGAAGCTCTTTTTCTCGCTTTCGGAGCGCGGATGGGCGCTTATCGGCCTCGAGGCGCTCGGCATGAGCCTTGAGGACATCTTCATTTCGGTGGTTGACAGATCCGCAGAAGCCGCTCCGACGCAAAAATACACCCGCGGCGGAAGCCGTCGCCGCAGACGCGGCGAGAGCCTTGAGGACGACGTCGCCGCGACGCTCGTCGAGAACGCAAGGGAAAAGCGGGGCGAATAAAGCTCTTATCGCAAAAGCCAAAAGGAAAGGTTAATTTTATGTTTGCTATATACAAAAAGGAAATGCGGTCGTATTTCATAAATCCCGTAGGATACGTTTTTGCAGGAATTTTTCTGCTCTTCTCGGCGATTTTCTTCGGTTACACGACGTATCTCTCGCAAAGCTACGATACCTCAACGTATTTTACCATAATGATCTTCGCGTTTATTGTTCTCATTCCTCTGCTTACAATGAGACTTTTCGCAGAGGAAAGAAAAATGAGAACGGAGCAGCTGCTCCTCACCTCGCCTATAACCATTACAAGCATGGTAATGGGAAAATATCTTGCGGCGCTCACGATGTTTTTGTCCTGCCTCGCGGTCTCCTGCCTAAATTTCATTCCGCTTTACGCGATAGCGAACGTTGAGCGCGGTTACCGGACGTACGACTCGATTCAGATAGGTCCATCCACGGCTCAGGTGGTCGGTTGCCTTATAGGCGTTGCTCTTATTGGCGCGGCGTTTATCGCAATCGGCACGTTCATCTCGTCTCTTACCGAAAACCAGCTTGCCGCCGCGGTTATCACGATCTCGGTCATTCTCGCATTGGTCCTCGTCGGCGCGATCTCATCGCTCATAAACGTCTACTGGATAAGAAGCGCGCTCAATTGGATATCCATTCTCGGCAGATTCGGCAACTTTTCGCAAGGAATTTTTGACTACGCGGCGCTTCTGTATTACGCCTCGATCGCATTTGTTTTTATATTCCTGACCGTAAGAGTTTACGAAAAGCGCCGTTGGAGCTGACGGGCAAATAAAATACTTATTCGGAGCAACAAATCCAATGAAGATGAAAATAAACGACCGCAAGCTGAAATTCGGCGGCGTGTCTCTGACCATCGTTCTGCTCGTTATCGCGGCAATAATTATATTAAACGTCGCGTTTACGGCTCTGGCGTACAAGCTTTCTCTTTACACGCCAATGTCGAGCGACCCCGCGTACGACGTCAGCGACGACTGTATAGACTATATAGCAAATACGGTTATACCGAAAATTTCAGACGGCGATAAAATAACTATATATTTCTGCGACGACAGAGAGGTTATCGAGGCGGATTCCGAGCAGAAGCATATTCTGGATTCCGCAAGGACTATCGAGGAGGGCTTTCCCGACAAGATAACCGTGGAATTTCTCAACGTGTGGGAAAACCCCAAGATCGCAAGGGAATACGGAATAACGAGCTCCACCGACGTGGCTATCGTGTACGGTGAGAGAAGCCAAATAATATCCCAAAGCGACTTTTATCTCTGGGACACGGAAACCCTGATAGCGACCGCATACAACGGTGAGCGACGCCTTGCGTCGGGACTTCTCAAGGCTGTACGCGAAAATAATCCTATGTGTTATATCACGGTAAACCACGGCGAGCTCATTGAGAGCTACGAGCTTCTTTATATGCTTGCCGACGCGGGCTACAACTACACGTATCTCGATCTGCTCAATTACGACATACCCGAGGATTGCGAGCTTCTTCTCACCTTCGATCCGAGACAGGATCTCACCGCAAGAGGCTCGATCTCCAGCGTATCCGAAGCGGAAAAAATTGAAAATTATATGGCTTCGGGCGGAAATTTCTGGTTTTTCGCGTCAGCCGACACGTTTTTATCAGGCTCACTCGAGGGATTTGAGTCGATCCTCGGGCAGTACGGCGTAAAATTCGCTCATTCAGAAAACAGCAACGGGATCGAGGAATGCTTACAGATAAAGGACACGGGGCACTCCACGAGCGTTGACGGATATACGATTCTTTCGCAGAGCGCGGAGAACGACGTTGCGGCTCAGGTTTTGTCCGAGATCAAGGCGCAATGCATTTTCAGCAACGCAACGGCGATCGAAGCCGCCGACGGATTTTCCTCTCGGGGCGACGGAAGCTTTGTATCCTCCGACGGAAAAATCACCCTCTCGCCCATACTCGTAGCCCACGAGGGCGCGGAAGGCTGGGCGGACGGACGAATCGTTAAGAGATCCACGAAGGACTCGCCGTTCACCCTTATGTCACTTTCGATTTCCGAGTGTGAAAACGGAGAGAGCGCAACCCTTATGGCTTGCGCCTCCACCGCGTTTGCGAACGAGGACGCGATGCAGTCGACAGTTTACGGAAACGGAGCGGTGCTCTCGTCCGTATCGAGGCTTGCGGGCAACACCGACGCTCCGCTCTCGCTTGTCGCAAAGCCGTTTGCCACGACCGAAATGAAGACCCTGTCCGTAAAGAACGCGGCCATTATCACGGTCACCTGCGCGGTTGTCCCCGTGCTTGCGATAGCCATATGCGGCACCGTCGTCTTAATCAAGAGAAAAAACAGAGTTTGATTTGAATATAAAGGAAAACTGCTTTGATAAACGAAAACAACAAAAGAAAGGAGTATTTGCCGAATGGACGAGAAAAGCTTTGACGCCGATTACGAAAAAAGCGTAAAAAAGAAAAGAAAAAGTCGCAGAAGGATCGTAATTATAAGCGCGATCGTAGCCCTTGCCATCCTTGCGGTAAATATTGCCTTCAGTGTTCTGTCGTATAAATACCTGCTCTTTACCGACCTCACGGAAACGAGATACAACACGATAGACGCTACGATGTACACCCTGACCGACACCACGCGCGACCTCATATCAAAGGAAGCGATACCGATGATAGACACGGTAAACGAGGAAAAGCAGACCAAAGGCGAGGAGAGCATTAAGCTCAACATTATTTTCTGCGCCGACGCGGATCTGATCGAGGGCGACGAGCTTATGCGATATATTTCCTATACCGCGCGTCAGCTCGAGAAGGAATTCCCCGAGCATATCAACGTTGAATACCTCAATATCACAAAAAATCCCACCGCAATTCAAAAATACAAGGTGACCTCGGCGGCAAATATATACCCCTCAAACGTTATAGTTGAATTCGGCTCCGAATTCACGGTCCTCAGCTACAAATCCTTCTTTACCGCAAACTCCGACTCGGATGCGCCCTGGGCGTACAACGGAGAAAAGAGATTCGCGGCGGCGATGCTTTCCGTGACACGCGCGGAATCCCCGATTTGCTGCATCACCACAAATCACGGAGAGGATATTTATAACGCGGACGGCACCGTGAACGAAAAATACACGACCTTCGTGTCTATCATCGAGGGAGCGGGCTATAAGGTCCAACCGCTCGATCTTGAGGCGCAGGACGTTCCCGACGATTGCAGAATGATAATCACCTTCAATCCGAAGGAGGACTTCAAGGCTTTTGGTTCTCTTGGCGAAAATAACGTCTCGGAAATCGAGAAGCTCGACAAATTCCTTGACGGCTCGAACAGCTTTATGTATATAGCCGATCCCGACACGCCAAGTCTTACAAACCTCGACGAATACCTCGAGGAATGGGGAATCAGGATAGCACGGGCGACCGTAGCGGGCGAAAGCATAGGACAGATACTGCGTGACGACGTTATGAATACCGACGATAGCGGTTATTCGCTTCTCGGTCAGTACGCGACCGAGGGCGCGGGCGCAACCATAACCGAGGATCTGCTATCCCAAAGCTTCCCGCCCAAGGCGGTTTTCGCGAACACGAGCTACATTTCAATAGCCGAAAACTACAGCAAGACCTACGTTTTGGCTGACGAGGACAGAGGAAACGAGGCTTACGAGTTCTACCGATACTACAAAAACGGCATTTCCCGAAATATGTACAACGTGTTTACCTCATACAGCTCGGCGGAAGCCCTCGTTGACGGCAAGGTCTACGATATGGCGTCGGAAAATAAGCTTTTCAGCCTTATGACCATAACCGAGGAGACCCGCGAGATCCAGGAGGACAGCTACAACTCAGTAAACAACGCCTCCTACGTAATCGCGGCGGCGTCAACCGAATTTTTCTCAAACGAGGCGCTGAATTCAAAGTCTTTTGGAAACACAGATATTTTGCTCTCCGCGCTCCGTCACACGAGCCGCGAGATAATCCCCGTGAACATTGACATAAAGCCCTTCTACATTTACGAGATAACCACGGGACTCGTCACGCAAAAGCAGGCGACCGCGTATATGCTCGTAACGGCTCTCGTTCCGACGGTCATAATACTGACGGTTGGCGCGGTCGTATGTATAAAGAGAAAGAATAAATAAAACCTAAAGGAAAAAGTACCAAAATGCCTATAACAGACGGTAATATTAAAAATATTATACTCAATTCTGCAGGCGGAAAATGTAATATAAAGTCAATATCGGTCGAGTCGGGCGCGGACTTTTCGCTCCCGACGCCCACAAGACGCGGCTATGTGTTCGAGGGCTGGTTTACTAAGGTGACGGATGGCGAAAGGATAACCGACGGCGACGCGAAAATTTTCGAGTGCGACGAGCTTTTCGCAAGGTGGACTCTCGAGGAAACCAAGATATTGCAGAAGAAAAAGAGCGCGTCCATGCTCAAAAAGCAGAGAAGGGCGATCATTATAATGGCGGTTGCCGTGGTTCTTCTCGCGATAGCGCTCGGATTTGTTAATTACATTGTTGGCATTTACAGATTTGAGGACATAAACGGCGACGTATACTATATCAAGAAGGACGGCGGCAGCTACGCGCTTTATTCCAAGGACGGCAAGAAGTGCGATACGAGCTCCGACGGATATTTTCAGACGGCGATCGGCACTCAGCTCAAAATCAACGCGCAGAGCGGCGAGATCGAGGACGTAATATACGTTGACGACGTAAAATATATGCACAAGGACGAGATCCGCGGAAGCTCGGGTCGTCTGCTTATGTTCAAGCATATGACGTACGACCAATATTCCACCTCCGACTCGTCAAGAGTGATAAAATCCATAGAAATATTCAACGAATACGGCGGCTACACCTTCCTTCGCGACGAGAATATGAATTTCGTCATCGAGGGTCGCGAGGATCTTTCGTACAACACGGAAACCTTCGCATCGCTTGCCACCGCTTGCGGATATACTCTCTCTATGGCGACACTGGAAAGCCCCAAGACCCTTGAAAACGGCGAGATCGACCTCTCCGAATACGGTCTTATCTCCGAGGAAAGAGAAAAAACCGAGCTTGACGAGGACGGAAATGAAATAACCGTAAAATATACCTACGTTCCCGCAAGCTTCAGAATAACCGCTATGACGGGCGAATATCACACCGTAACTATCGGCGACCCGATAGTTTCGGGCGCGGGATATTACGTGAAATACTCGGGCGGTATGGTGCTCGACGAGAACGGCGAGCTCGTCGAGGTTGAGCCCCGAGACAGAATTTATATTCTCGGCGAGAGCGGCATCAGCAATATAATCCTTCGCCCCATCGAAGCGCTCGTAACTCCTATGATAATCTATCCCATGGGACAGAGCTCCTATTTCGACGTTAAGAATTTCAACGTTCTCACTGACATTGACTACGAGGCGATCGAGAAGGAATTCCGCGCGCTCTACGCCGACGATACCGAGGGTATGACCGCCGAGGAGCTTGAGGCATATTTCAACGACCACCCCGAGCTTCAGGAAAAATACGCGGAAATATTTGAGAGTCACTCCAAAATGATCTGCAGCTTCACGTATCAGGACCTCGAGGAACGCTCAAGCTCGATGTACACGACCATTCCTTATATTTCTCACATTGAATATACCAAGGGATATTACGTAAACAGCGACAACATAGACGATATGCTGTATAAGCTCGCGTCTATGGAATTCGTCGAGGTGGTAAAGCTTGATCCCACCGACGAGGAGCTCGAAGAATATAAGCTTCTGAATTCCAAATACTATATTGATTTCTTCTATCACGATTCGGAAAACGATATAGGCGGCGAAAAAGCATACGTATACAATTCGGTATCCGTGAGCGAAAAGAATTCGGACGGCCGCTATTACGCGTATTCCGAGGTGTACAATATGATCGTGCTTGTCGAGGCGGGATATTTTGATTTTCTTGAATGGGACGACTCAAAGTGGTACGACTCGCAATATATTCAGCTTGATATAGGCTATATCTCCCGAATTCTCATCGAGTCCCCCGCCTTCAGCACGAGCATTACGTTCGACAACTCGGGCAGCAAGGTGGCAACCTATATGCACGGTGTAGGCAGCATCTTCACGGATGACAATAATAATAAATTCACCATAAAGCAAAATTCTCTCGGAGAATACTCGCTTTTCCTCGATGACGAGGAAATGGACGCCGTCTTCAGCGGAGACTATATGATCTCCTCGACGCCGTACGAGAAGGGAACGCCCGCAAATGAAAGCTTCATTATAATGGAAAGCTCGCAGATCGACACCGACGGAGACGATGAAAACGACGCGATAATTCATTACGGCTATAACGTAATATATAGCGGCGGCGAGTATATTTTGGCAGCTACCGTGGCGCTAACCGACACCTCGGGTAACCAGATCGGCGGCACCTCGCAAATAACGGGAGAGACAACGTACACATCGGAATATTTTGTTACAAGCTCGGGACAGATGTTTTTTGCATCACAGGACTCCTATCTGGGCAAAATACTTACCGAGAGGTATACAAACACAGGTCTCGGCGTATGGCACAGCGGAAACGTCTTCACGACGGCAAACGGCAAAAATATCCTGATAGATAAAAGCACGGGCGAGTGGTCGAAGATCGACTATCTCACCTGCGGAATTTACTTTGGAAGCAAGAGCTCCTCTGCGCTCGTGAACAACGCCGTAAAGGTCGCGGCAGAGTACGATGCAACGGGAAAGCTCGTGTCTCCCGAGGAATTCTACTATTCAACTGGCAACGGAAGGATAAGATATAACTACGACACGGGCAGCGTTGAGATCTACAAATCGTCGAAAAAGACTTGGGAGAGCGCGACCGTTGAGGATTACACGGTCGGCGTATGGCTCCGCGGCTCGTATTTCGTCACGGAGGATAGACAATTCGTCATTGTCGACGCAAGCTCGGGCGACTGGGGCGTTATGAGTCCCACACAAACCAATTCGCAGGGCGGTCAGGTCTATATCGACGGAAATCACCTCTCGTACGAATTTGATACTACGACCCAGGCGGGCGCCGCGGTGGTAAGAGACGAGGTTTATAATTTCAGGCAGTTCTATAAAGGACTCTTGTACGCCTCTCTTGAGGGTATGGCGGACTTAACGGACGAGGAAATGCAGGCGTTCAGAGAAATGGATAATTTCACGGACGAGGACACAAATAATCCTTGTATCCTGAAGCTTACCGTGCTCGGACGCGATCTGTACGGAAACGAAAGAAATATCGTCTACAGATTTTATAAGTACACCGAGAGAAAGGCGTATATTACGATCGAGGTGCTTGGAGAAAACGGAGAATCAAGCTCCGAGAACGCATACGGCTCATTTTACGTTTTGAGCTCATTCGCGCAAAAGATCATATCGGACGCGCAAAAGCTCATAGACGGCGAGGAGATAAGCGCCACGTCAAAGTATTAAATCCGCGCTCTTGAAAATTCCCCCGAAAAATTGTCGGGGGAATGGCGGAGACGTTACATAAATCGAGAAAACCCTTGCGAATAAAGGGTTTTCTCGGATTTTTGGCAAAGGGGAAATTTTTTAATATTTTTTTAAAAAAGGGTATTGACAATTAAAATCCTTTATGGTATAATAATTTAGTCGTAATCACGACGTCCGAGAAAGAGCGGACAAATATGGCGGGATAGCTCAGTTGGCTAGAGCAACCGGTTCATACCCGGTAGGTCATGGGTTCAAGTCCAATTCCCGCTACCATACGGCCCGTTGGTCAAGCGGTTAAGACACGGCCCTTTCACGGCTGTAACATGGGTTCGATTCCCGTACGGGTCACCAAAAAGAAGAAGGAGTAGCATTTGCTACTCCTTCTTCTTTTTGCTGC
>CAZMKU010000027.1:0-16008 GCA_964567085.1 uncultured Clostridium sp. | reverse complement strand
TATCTTCGATAGTGAAGTTCACTTCGTGAGTGAAGTTTCGCCTGACGGCGAAGTGATGGGCAAACTTAACTTCACTGCGAGCGAAGCGCAGCAACTTCACTGTGTGTAGCACAACTTCACTTTCGCGAGAGCGAAAACTTCACCATCATAAAAAAGAGCAAATATACAAGATTTTTCGTCTTGCGTATTTGCTCTTTCTGCCGTTTTAAGAGGTTGGGTTTAGCCCATATTGGCGTTTGACCAGCCAAATGCGATGCTTGCACTTTTGTCAAAACACAATTTCTCCGCTAAGAACATCACCCTCACGGTTCTCCGTTTTTTATTGTTTACAGGTTATTCTTCAGTAGAAGTAGATCTCATTGCAGCCACGAACGCCGCCGCATAAGATCCCTCGGGAGCCTTTATGTTTTTCTTGTTCGTGTCAAACACAACCACGACCGCCTGATCCTCTGCCTCGGGATCGAAGCCGCCAAGATTTTCAATATTAGCCGTAAGGGTTATGCATCCAACGTAGTCAAGCGACTTGCAACCAACGTATGCCTGCGAGCCGATCTCCTTTACGGATTCGGGAATATCAACTCTCGAGAGCGCCTCGCAATTTCTGAACGCGCCGGCGCCAATGGTCGTAAGCTTCGCGGGAAGCTTAACGGTCTCAAGAGAAATGCAGGTGTCAAACGCGTTCTTGCCGATTTCTACAAGCGCGCTGTTATCCGCAAAGGTTACTTTTTCAAGCGTTGAGCAATTAGCAAACGCAAGCTCGCCTATCGTCTTGACCGATGCGGGGAGATTTACTTCAGTAAGATTATCACAGCCGTAGAACGCCGCCTTGCCGATAGTAACAACCGTCTCGGGGATCGTAACCGAATTCATCGACGTGCAAGCCTTGAACGCCTCGTCAGAAATAGCGGTAACGATTCTGTCGTCGTTCTGACCAACCTTTTCGGGAATAACGACCGCATGGGGCTCGTGAACCTTGGGTACGTAATTTACGATCATTGCGGTTTCACCCGTACCGTCCGCATATGTAATAACACCCGTGCCTATATCCTTTTCATAGTTGGGCGCAACGTAATCGTCAATATTTGTAAGATCGCTTTTTTCCTTTTTGCCGCAGGAAACCAGAGCAAATGCCGAGCAAAGCATCAAAAGAGCGAGCGCTATAGCCGTTATCTTCTTCATTTTAAATCCTCCGTATCTATTCCTATATAGAAAAATCCATTTCATCCGTATAAATTATTATACAACAAAGAAAGCGAAAAGTCAATAGAATAAATCTACTTTGAGCGCGCGCTTTTGTAAATATTTTCATATTTAAAAATATAAATACTGCTTGCTTGTTGTAATTTCAATAAAATTGTGATATAATTAAGGAAATATTATGTGAAAGGGACGTAAAACACACATGTTATCATCTGTATATTGCGCAGGAATTTTCGGAATCGACGGATATATAGTAACGGTTGAGGCGGACGCCCAGCCAAGACTCCCCAGCTTCGAGCTCGTCGGTCTTCCCGACGCGGCGGTAAAGGAAGCGAAGGAGAGAGTTCGTACCGCTTGTCTTAACAGCGGCTTCCGTTTCCCCGAAATGTATTTTATGGTAAATCTTGCCCCCGCGGACAGAAAGAAGGAGGGCTCGGCTTACGACGTTGCCATCCTGCTCGGCATTATGAAGAGCGCGGGAATCGTACGCGGTGATATTGATATAAGTAAAAGGTGCTTTGTGGGCGAGCTTTCCCTCTCGGGTGAGCTGCGCTCGGTGCGCGGCGCGCTTTCTATGTGTGTTGCCGCAAAGGACGCCGGCTTCGAGGAATTTTACGCTCCCGCGGAAAACGCGAACGAAGCGGCGGCGGTCGAGGGCATCAAGGTCTATTCCGTAAAGGATATGAGATCCCTCGTGGCTCACTTGAACGGAACGGAGCTTCTCTCTCCCGTCGAATGTGACAGAGACAGGCTTTTTGCCGACGCGGCGACCTACGGCTATGACTTTTCCGATGTTAAAGGTCAGTCGCAGGCAAAGCGCGCTATGGAGATCGCTGCGACGGGCGCCCACAACATACTTCTCATCGGCCCTCCCGGAACAGGAAAATCCATGCTCGCAAAAAGACTTCCCACGATTCTCCCTCCCCTCTCGTTTGACGAGGCGATAGAAACGACAAAGGTTCATTCGGTATCGGGAACACTTCCCGAGGGTACTTCTCTGCTCGGCACACGTCCCTTCCGCTCGCCTCATCACACAATGAGCGCGGTATCCTTGGTCGGCGGCGGTATTTATCCTATGCCGGGCGAGGTCTCGCTTGCAAACAACGGAGTTCTTTTCCTCGACGAGCTTCCTGAGTTTCCCAAACAGGTAACCGACGCGCTCCGTCAGCCAATTGAGGACGGCAAGGTTACAATTACCCGTGCAAACGGCAGAGTTACCTTCCCCTGCAACTTTATGCTCGTGGGCGCGATGAACCCCTGTAGGTGCGGTTATTTCGGTCATCCGACCAGAAAATGCACCTGCAAGCCGCTTGACGTAAAGCGCTACATATCAAAAATAAGCGGCCCCTTGCTTGACAGAATCGACATTCAGATCGAGCTTCCCTCGCTTACCTACGAGGAGCTATCGGACAACAAGCTCCGAAGCGAGAAAAGCGAGGACGTAAGAAAACGGGTTATTGCCGCAAGGCAGTTCGCCAAGGAGAGAATGGCGGCGGACGGAATCATCTCAAACTCAATGCTCGACTCAGCATCCATCCGCAAATACTGTACTGCGGACGAGGACGCTATGAGTCTGCTAAAATCCGCGTACGACTCAATGGGTCTTTCCGCTCGCGGATACGACAGAATTATGCGCGTCTCGAGAACCATCGCCGACCTTGACCGCAGCGAGATAATCCGCGCTTGGCACATCGCCGAGGCGATACAGTTCCGCAGTCTCGACAAAAAATATTGGGGCGCGGACGAATAATTTCAGCACAACAGGAGAATTTGTCTTATGACGGAGCTTTTATGTAAGATCTTTATCAAAGACAGAAGCAATATAAAAAACCCGAGCGTTCGCCGCGCCTACGGCACGCTCGCGAGTATAGTCGGGATAATTCTGAACCTGACTATCGCTATCGGCAAAATAATAATCGGCTTTCTTTTCGGCGCGATCTCGCTCCAGGCAGACGGTATCAACAATCTCTCGGACGCAGGCTCACAGATAATCTCACTTATCAGCTTCAAAATAGCCGCAAAGCCCGCGGACAAGGATCACCCCTTCGGTCACGCGAGAATCGAATACGTGGCGTCAATGATAGTATCGTTTTTCGTGCTCATCATCGGCTGGAATCTGTTTTCGTCCTCGATAAAGAAAATATTCAATCCCGACGCCGCGACGAAGGAGCCCTCTATAATAGTTATCATCGTGCTCACGATCTCAATTTTAGTCAAGCTCTGGCTCTGCCTTTTCAACAAGCGTCTGGCGAAGAAGATCGACTCGACGGTTATGAAGGCGACCTCTGCCGACAGCCTGTCCGACGCGGTCGCAACCTTCGCGGTTCTCGTTTCAATGCTCGTGTATAAATTCACAGGCTTTGACACCGACGGAATTATGGGCGCTATCGTCGCGATCGTCATTCTCGTCGCGGGTATCAAAATACTCAACGAGACCAAAAACTCCATTCTCGGCGAGCGCGCCGACCCGCAGGTGATCGAGGACATAAAGAGCATCGTATCCGAGTTCCCGGGCGCTCTCGGCATTCACGATATGGTCGTTCACAACTACGGCCCCGGCCGCACTATCGCTTCCCTTCACATCGAGGTTGACGGCGACGACAACATTTTCCATACTCACGATATGATAGACAATATCGAAAAGGCGCTTCAGACACGATTGAATATTCAGGCGACGATACATATGGACCCCATCGTTACGAACGACGAGGAGGTAAGCTCGATGCTTACGCTCACCCGCTCGCTCGTAAAGGAAATTGACGAGAGGCTTGATATTCACGACTTCCGCTTCGTCCGCGGAGACACACACACGAACCTTATCTTCGACATTTCCGTTCCGTTTGACCTCAAATACACCGACGGACAGATAAGAGATCTCGTTCAATATAAGGTTGGCGAGCACAACGGCTCGCTTCTGTGTGTTATCACTGTCGATAGATGCTGATTTTTGCAATACATATATGCTAACCCTTGCAAATTTTACTCGAATTCCATATAAAATCACAAAAATATGAATTTTTTTAATTTTGGTATTGCAAAAACAGCAAATTTATGATATACTGTTAGATATTATATAAAGAGGAAATAAATTATGTCGTTTTACAATAGCAATACCAGCAACGACGAGATCAGAGAAAGATTCCGTCTCCTTTTAAATGACGCGAAGCCCACGTATAAAATTCCAAAGGAAGCCTTTGACAGCTACCGCGTGAAGCGCGGCCTTCGCGAGCCCGACGGCTCGGGCGTTATCGCGGGCGTAACGAGGATCGCCAACGCGCACGGTTACCTTATGTACGAGGGCGACAGGATCGCCGACGACGGTAAGCTTGAATTTCGCGGATACGAGATCAGCACTCTTGTAAACAATTTCGTAAAGGAGGACCGCTTCGGCTTTGAGGAATGCGCGTACCTGCTTTTCTTCGGGCATCTTCCCACAAAGGAGCAGCTCGAGAACTTTACGGCACTTCTCTCGGCGTACAGACGCCTTCCCCCGAGATTTACCGAGGATATAATAATGAAAGCCCCGTCCATATCCATTATGAACAAGATGGCAAGCTCGGTGCTCTCGCTCTACGCGTACGACGAAAATCCCGACGACACAAGCCTTGAAAATATGCTCCGTCAGAGCATGGAAATATTGGCGCGTCTGCCCGTTATAGCGGCGCAGTCATACGCGGTCTACCAGAACGCGTTCCGTGACAAAAGCTTAAATATCCACAATCCCAAGGACAACCTTTCAACCGCGCAGAACTTCCTACGCGTTTTACGCCCTCACAAGAACTACACCGAGGAGGAGGCGAGACTTCTTGACCTCTGTCTCTGCGTTCACGCGGAGCACGGCGGCGGTAACTGCTCGACCTTTACCTGCAGAGTTCTCTCGTCCTCGGGCTCGGATACGTATTCGGCAATTTCCGGCGCCATCGGCGCGCTCAAGGGCCCCCGTCACGGCGGCGCAAACCTCAAGGTAAAGCAGATGCTCGACTGTATCAAGGAAAACGTCAGCGACGTTCACAACGACGACGAGGTTGCGGCGGCTCTGCTCAAGATCCTTGACGGCGAGCTTGGCGACGGCACGGGACTTATCTACGGCATGGGGCACGCCATTTACACAAAGAGCGACCCCCGCGCCGTTATGCTCAAAACCTACGCGAAAAAGCTCGCTTACGACAAGGGCTTTGGCGACGATTACAAGCTGCTCGAGCAGGTCGAGCGGCTCACACCCGAGCTTTTCAGAATTCACAAGGGCAACGACAAGCCTATGTGCGCAAACGTCGACCTTTATTCAGGCCTCGTTTATAAGATGCTCGACATTCCCACCGAAATGTACACTCCCCTTTTCGCTATCGCGAGAGTTGCAGGCTGGTGCGCTCACAGAATGGAGGAATTCGAGACCTCGGGCAAGATCATGCGCCCTGCATACAAGTGCGTAACACGCCCGAAGGAATACACTCCTCTCGATAAAAGATAATGAAATAGCCTCACGCTTGGCGTGAGGCTATTTCATTTCACACTCGGCGACCCCGAGCGCGCTTTTTTCTTTATTTTTACTGTGCAGCGTTTACGATTGCCGCGAACTTTTCGGCAACGAGGGATGCGCCGCCGATAAGACCGCCGTCAACGTTTGTCTTGGAAAGGAGCTCTGCCGCGTTCTTGTCGTTCATAGAGCCGCCGTACTGAACTGTCGTTGCTTCCGCAACGTCAGAGCCGAACATTTCAGCGATAGCCGCGCGAACGTAGCCGTTACCCTCGTCTGCCTGATCAGCAGTTGCCGTAACGCCCGTACCGATAGCCCAAACGGGCTCGTAAGCTACGATAACGTTCTTCATCTGCTCAGCCGTTACGTTTGTGAGTGCCATCTTTGTCTGGAACTTGAGGAGCGTCTCCGTGTAACCGAGCTCTCTCTGCTCAAGTGTTTCGCCTACGCAAACGATTGCCTTAAGACCCGCGTTCAAAGCCGCGAGTGTACGGAGGTTAACAGTCTGATCGGTTTCACCGAAGTACTGTCTTCTTTCGGAGTGGCCGATAACAACGTATTCAACGCCTGCTTCTGTGAGCATTTCAGCGGAAATTTCGCCTGTGTATGCACCCGAAGCCTTGAAGTGAACGTTTTCCGCGCCGATCTTGATATCAGAGCCCTTTGCAGCCTCAACAGCCGCGGGAATGTCGATAGCGGGAACGCAAAGAACAACGTCACAGTTGTCCTTGCCCTCAACGAGAGGCTTCATCTCGGCAATAAGCGCCTGAGCCTTCGCGGGTGTCATATTCATCTTCCAGTTGCCTGCAATAACATATCTTCTCATTATTATGTACCTCTTTTTTGTAAAAGTTTTTACGTCGCTTTTTTCAAAAAGCGACCGCCAATCCAACGCGCGTAGCGTTGGTCGCGTTCCGCAGAACGCGAAACCCCTTACGCTTAGCAAGCGCCACGAAAGGGTGAATTTCGACGTAGTCGAAAGCGGGAAAACACACAAGTGGGGGTTTTCCCTTTATATACTTTGATGGTACGCGAGGGAAACTTTTTTAAGGAAAAAAGAATCCCAACGCGCTCCCTTCAAAAACCTTAAAATAAATTTTTTAAGGCTTTAATGCTATCTTTCAATCCGCAGAAAAAATTTTCAAGACAAGACATACCGGAGAAAGCAATACGAAGGCTTACTTACGTAAGTCGAGTCGCTTTCGAGGAGCAACGAAGTATTGGAGATTTTTTCAAGGATTATCTAAAGAATTACTTATCCTGCAAACATGCTATGCCGGGAAGCTCAAGGCCTTCCAAAAATTCCAAAGACGCGCCGCCGCCTGTGGAAATATGTGTGATCCTGGAAGCAAAGCCAAGTGTTTCGCAAGCAGCCGCAGAGTCGCCGCCGCCAACGATAGTTGTAGCCTCGCTGTCAGCCAAAGCCTGCGCTACGGAGATCGTGCCCTTTGCGAGTGTGGGGTTCTCGAATACGCCCATAGGACCGTTCCATACAACTGTCTTTGCGTTCTTAACGGCGTCAGCGTAAAGAGCCATCGTCTCAGTACCAATGTCAAGGCCTTCCTTGTCAGCGGGGATCTTATCGGAATCAACTACTTCTACTTCGATCTCTGCATCAATGGGATTCGGGAAGCCGTCAGCAATAGTCGTGTCGATGGGGAGCAAGAGAGAAACGCCGTTTGCCTCAGCCTTCTGCATCATTTCACGGCAATAATCGATCTTCTCTGTATCGAGAAGGGACTTACCTACGCCGTAGCCCTTTGCAGCGAGGAATGTATACGCCATACCACCACCGATGATAAGTGTATCAACCTTTGTAAGAAGGTTGTTGATAACGTTAAGCTTGTCGGAAACCTTTGCGCCGCCGAGAATTGCAACGAAGGGTCTTTCGGGATTGGAAAGTGCCTTACCCATAACGCCGATCTCTTTACCGATAAGGTAACCGCAAACCGCGGGGAGATAATCGGCAACACCTGCCGTGGAAGCGTGAGCTCTGTGAGCCGTGCCGAACGCGTCGTTTACGAAAAGTCCGCCCTCACCGCAGAGATCCGCGAGAGCCTTTGCAAACTCGGGCTTGTTCTTTTCTTCGCCCGCGTCAAATCTTACGTTCTGAAGAAGCACGCAGGTGCCGTTTTCCATAGAAGCGATCTTTGCCTTTGCATCCTCGCCGATAATATCGCTTGCGAATACGACCTTGTTGTCAAGGTATTCGTTAAGCTTGTCCGCAACGATCTTGAGAGAGAACTTTGTCTCGTCCTTTGCAGCCTTTGCGAAGCATTCAGCCTCGGCAGCCGCTCGCTCGCTCTCGGGAAGCTCTGCGATCTTCTTGAGCTCCTTCTTTGTGAGCTTGAAGCCCTCGGTGAAAATGTTGTGGGGCTTACCCATATGAGATGCGAGAATAACCTTCGCACCCTTTGCCATAAGGTACTTGATCGTAGGGAGTGCCTCTACGATTCTCTTGTCGGATGTAATAACGCCATCCTTGGAGGGTACGTTAAAGTCGCAACGGACGAAAACCTTCTGTCCGACTTTGATTTCTACGTCTTCAATAGACTTCTTGTTGTAGGTCATTTTTGTGTCCACCTTTCAAATTTTATCTTACTTTAATTTTATATACCGTTTAATACGCCATTTTATAGTTTAACATATTTTTGTAATTTTATCAATAGCTATTGAGTCAATTTTTTATATCTTACGAAAATTTTTTTGATAATTTTGCATAATTATTATGTCGGTCGGAGAAAAACATTTCATTGACAATAAATTTGCGGTATGTTATAATAAGTATACAGTTGATCGCGCGGAGGTGCTTATGGTATATTTATTTTTAGCGAACGGATTTGAGGAGATAGAGGCACTCTGCCCTCTTGATCTTTTGCGACGCGCGGGCGTTGAGGTCACGACCGTGGGTATCGGCAGCGAGGTCATCCGCGGAGCTCACGGAATAACAGTCCACGCGGACGTTCCCGATATTATGTACCGCGACTCCTCCCCCGATATGATAATCCTCCCAGGAGGTATGCCGGGAGCCAAAAACCTCGACGAGTCAAAAACCGTCGATATCGCCATTAAGACCGCGCACAAAAAGGGCGCGTATATCGCCGCTATCTGCGCCGCTCCCTTTATTCTCGGTAAGCGCGGATTGCTCGAGGGCAAGAATGCGACGTGCTTCCCGGGCTTCGAGAACGAGCTTCTCGGGGCAAATATCATAACCGACAGCGGTGTAGTTGTCGACGGCAATATCATTACCGCTCGCGGTATGGGTGTGGCTCAAAAGTTCGGTCTTACCCTCGTTTCCCTGCTCTGCGGCAAAGACACAGCAAAAAACATCGAAAAATCCATTCAGACGGAGCCTTATATAAATGAGTGACAAGCTTATAAACAACCCTCTTGACGAGCCAAAGAGCGCGCAGACGCCAAAGCAGGCGAACAGACCCCAAAAAGGCTTTAATTTTAAACTGAGCTTTCTCGGAAAGGACAGGATCCTCTCCCCCTGCCTTCTTATCATCGCGATGGTGCTGCTTACCGTCTTTAAGATCGCCATAAAGGTCTTTCCCGACAAAACGGGCGGGTATCTCGGCGTAGTCGTTCTTCTGACTATAATATTCTTTATCCCCGCGTATCTGTTTTACAAATACACAAAGCGCGGCCGACTCTCACACACTCTGCGCGAGCTGAAGATCACCCCGCCGAAGCTGAATCACATTTTTCTTTTGTTCTTCGGCAGTATATTTATCTTCACCTGCACTTTTCTCTTAAGCCTTATTTTCAGGCTTCGGTCGTCATACACGGACGGATTTTATCTGTACAACACGTTCTTTACAGGCAAGCTTCCCGTTCCCGACACACCCGTATTCCCCATTATCGCGTTCGCGTTAGTTCCCGCCGTATGCGAGGAATTTATGTTCCGCGGAATTTTCCACGCGTCGTACGAAAAGCAGGGCTTTATGCCCGCGGCTCTGACCTCGGCGGTCATGTTCGCTCTGATATCCCTCGATATCAGAACGGCGTTATCAAATCTTGCGCTCGGATTATTTCTGTCATTCATTTTGTACCTCACAAAATCCCTCGTGTCCTGCTTTATCGTAAATTTCCTTGTGAAGTGCTTAATGCTATCCTTCGGCACGAATCTGCAATCCTACGTTATGTCGTCGTCGAACAAGGCGGTATTCTTCGCCTTCATCATCGGCGCTCTGCTTATTTCTCTTGCGGTATTCTCGCTTGAATGCGCAAAAATATTTAAAGCAAACGCCAAGGGCAAATACGACCTGCCCAAGAGCACAGACAAGCTCGAGGCGCTCAAAATTTTCAAATCAAATATCACGCCGATCTCAATGATAATTTGCGGAGTATTATTCATCGCGTTCAATATACTTGCGGCGTTTACCTAAAAAAAGCTTGGGCAGTCAAATGGACTGCCCAAGCCTTTTTTATATATGGAATAAGCACTTTTTCTCAAACACGGGCTCGCACGTAATACACGCGCCGAGCTTTGATAGCACGCTTTCATCGGAATGCGACAAAATAACGCTCGAATGCACCTGACTTCCGCGCAAGCCTCCGATCGCGGAAAGCGCACGCGCCGCGTATTCATCACTCTGCGCGCAGATCGACAGAGCGATAAGCAGCTCGTCGGTATGCATTCTCGGATTTTTGCTGCCAAGATGATCGCCCTTGAGCTTCATAATAGGCGAGATTACCTCGGGAGATATGAGCATTATGCTATCGTCAATTCCCGCAAGATATTTGAGCGCGTTAAGAAGCGCCGCCGAGGAAGCGCCGAGAAGATCCTTCGTCTTGCCCGTAACTATATGTCCGTCGGGGAGTCGGATAGCAACGCCGGGACGTCCCGTAGCCCTTTGTATCTCAAGCGCCATGGGGACGGGTGGGCGGTCAGCCGTGCTGATTCCGCATTCGTCCATCAAAAGCCGAATCTTTCGAATTTCCTCAGACTCCGCCTGACCCTTACATCTTGCGCATGCCGCCTTGAAATATCTTCTGATGATCTCCTGCTCCGCCGCGTATCTTACCGCCTCGTCGTCGTAAATAGCGTAACCCGCCATATTTACGCCCATATCCGTGGGGCTGCTGTAGGGGCACTTGCCGAATATCTTCGTCATCATCGAATCAAGGACTCTGAAAATTTCAATATCTCTGTTGTAGTTTACTGCCGTCTCACCGTACGCCTGCATATGATAGGGGTCAATCATATTTATATCAGCGAGGTCTGCCGTCGCGGCCTCGTACGCGAGGTTTACGGGGTGCTTGAGCGGAAGATTCCATATGGGGAAGGTCTCAAACTTGGCGTATCCCGACTGGATTCCCCTCTTGTGCTCGTGGTAAAGCTGGGAGAGGCAGGTAGCCATCTTGCCCGAGCCCGGACCGGGCGCGGTAACGATAACGAGCGGACGCGTGGTTTCAATATAATCGTTTCTTCCAAAGCCGTCATCGCTCACTATATAATTTACGTCATTGGGATAATTTCTTATGAGATAATGTCTGTAAACGCTGAGTCCTGCGCTCTGAAGATTTTTAGCGAAAACGTCTGCCGCGTGCTGACCCGTGTACTTTGTAAGCACGACGCTTCCAACGTAAAGTCCCGCCTCGCGGAATGAGTCGATAAGGCGGAGAACCTCCTTGTCGTAGGAAATGCCCGTATCTCCCCTGAACTTGTTGCTTTCAATATCCTCGGAGCTTATCGCGATAACGACCTCCGCGCTGTCGCGAAGCGACGCGAGCATGCGAAGCTTACTGTCAGGCATAAATCCCGGGAGCACGCGGGACGCGTGATAGTCGTCAAACAGCTTGCCGCCAAACTCCATATAGAGCTTTCCGCCAAACTTGGCTATTCTCTCCTTGATCTTACCCGACTGAAGCGCGATATATTTTTCGTTGCTAAAGCCCTCTCTTATCTGATTTTGAGTATTGCTCGTCAAATTATCCATAAAACCCCAGACCTCCGCGCAAAAGCAGCATTTAAAAATACATACAAAATTATAACATATTTTTTCGGGGTTTTCAACACCTTAAGACAAAGATTTTGATTTTTAATCAAAAATAGTTTTGAAAACTTCAAGAATCTTAAATCTCGCCTTATACTTCGGCGTATCCGTCTCGGTGATTATCTTATACTGCTCGCCCGTAAGCCCCACGGCTATAAACGCGTCCTCGTTGGCGCTCTGTGAAGCCTTGCTTGCCGAGGACAAGCACAGGGGCGGAAACAGACAACACCACCAATTCTGACCCTCGCCCGAGCCTATAAGCACGCGCAAGGAAAGATACTCTCCCGCAGGAAAGGCGCAGGACTCGTATTCACGCGTCGGGTATTCCTCAAGATCCAGGATCACCTCGACTCCATAGTCGTATCCCTCGCGCGCCACCACGCTCTGCGCCGCGCTCTTGATTTCGGGTATCATTTGGTTTATCCTCTCCGCCGCCTCGTCCCGAGCCCTACAATCGTCGAGCTTCCCATCGATAACCGCGAGGATTTCGTCTCTCACCTTAAGCTTCAACGATTGATCCTCGTCGCTGTCCGAATTCGCGAGAACGTGCAGCCGTACGACCGAGTCGTAGATCTCGCTTTCGCCGTGAATGGGCAGAGCGCCCAAAATCACCGTAATTCCCATAACAACTATCGTCATAATAAGTATTTTTTTCGTAGTTGACATAAAAGCCTCCCGTATATACGTTTTATAATAAGGATTGTTCCCCAAAAAACGCGTATTATACGGGAGATTTTAATTTTCATTTAATTATTTTGCGGGCTCAACGTTCTTTCTTCTGCGGCTGGAATCGGCAGGCTTTTCGGTAATATCGCCTGCGGCTGTCAGCGAGATCTTGGTAAGCACGGGGCCCACGATCTCATAGATCAGAACGGCAAAAAGCACCACGAAGCGAACAGTGTCGGCAATCTCCGTGCCCGCGAAGGCCGCATCCGAAGCCACGATGCTCACCATACCGAGAGCAACTCCCGCCTGCGGGAAAAGCGTAATTCCAAGATATTTAACGATATTATCGTCACACCCCGATGCCTTCGCAGACACACGAGTGCCGTAATATTTTCCAAGACAACGCGCAAGAATGTACACCACGCCCACGAGAATAAATATGGGCTGTGTGAATACGGAGAGGTCAAGCTCCGCGCCGCTTATAACGAAGAACAGAATAAGCAGGGGCTTCGTCCAGCTGTCCGCCCTCGCCATCATTTCATCCGAGCATTCGCAGACATTACAGAACACGGTTCCGCACATCATACAGGTGAGGAGCGAGGAAAATCCAATATGTACGCCGCCGACGGACAAATTCTTGAGCGTCGTAATAGCGACCGTAACGAAAACGAAGGTTATTACGAGACTCAGACGATTGGAATTCGAATGGAAAAGCTTTTCAAGCTTAGAGAGAATAAAGCCGAGTATCGCGCCGAGCAAAAGCGAGGCAACGATCTCTATCATAGGCTCAACGAAAAGAGAAACCACGTTTACCGAGTCCGCGCCGCCTGCGATAGCCTTCGCAATACCCATAAAGATCGCGAAAACGACAAGTCCTATCGCGTCGTCAAGCGCGACTATGGGAAGGAGCATATTCGTAAGAGGGCCCTTTGCCTTATATTGACGGACTACCATAAGTGTTGCGGCGGGAGCCGTAGCGGTCGCGATAGCGCCGAGAATTATTGCCGCGGGAAGCGGGAGATAATCCACGCCCGTAGCGGACAAAAGAATATAGTGGAGTCCCACGAGCGCGCCCGTTACGACGAGCGCCGCAGCCAATGCCTGCGCAAAAGCAACGACGGTCGCCTGCTTACCCGTTTTCTTGAGGCTCGAGAGCTTAAACTCGCTGCCGATGGAAAACGCAATAAAGCCGAGCGCAATATCCGCGATTATATCAATTCCGTGTATATCCGAAAAATCCTTGGCGTGAAAGCCGAGATAGTATCCGCCCGGAAGCGATACAGCCCCAAGGCAGAAGCAGCCGACGAGAACGCCCGCCACAAGATATCCCGTTACGGCGGGAAGCTTTAAAAGCTTGCATATACGTGACATTAAAAGTCCTGTAAAAACACAAACCGATATTGATAAAAGAATTTGTGTGGTTGACATTGTAAAAGCCTTTCTGGAATATATGTTAATTATTTAATAAATTGCGCCAAACGGCATTTTGGGAATTGCCGAGCGTTTTTCTCTGCAATTCCCAAATGTTTAATTATTCTACGATAGCTATTGCCTCAACCTCGCAAAGAACGTTCTTCGGCAGGGTCTTTACCGCAACGCAGGAGCGCGCGGGCTTGCCTGTGAAATACTTCGCGTAAACCTCGTTGAACGCGGCAAAATCCATCATGTCGGCAAGGAAGCAAGTTGTCTTTACAACATTTGTAAGACTTGTTCCCGCAGCCTCGAGAACTGCCGAAAGATTTCGGCAAACCTGCTCGGTCTGCGCCGTAATTCCCTCTGCCTCAATATTGCCCGTGGCAGGATCTATCGGGATCTGCCCCGAGGTGAAAACAAAATTACCAACCTTCTGCGCCTGACTGTAAGGGCCGATCGCCTCGGGCGCGTTTTTCGTATATATCTTTTCCATAATATGTACTCCTCTAAATCAACCTTCAATAAGCTTGAAGCCCGCCTGTGTAAGCGCGTTATTTATCTCGAAAATGTGCTCGTAATTTCTCGTTTCAAGCACGAGACGGAGATAGCAACCGTTAATATCGCTCGTTTCACTTCCGCGCTCGTGGTTGACCGAAATCACGTTGCCGCCGCACGCCGCGATAAGCTCGGACACCTTCTGAAGCTGACCCGGCTTATCCATAAGCTCGATGCAAAGCGATGCGGAGCGTCCCGTCTTGAAAAGACCGCGCTTGATGACGCGGGACAAAATCGTAACGTCTATATTACCGCCAGAAACAACTGCCACGACCTTTTTATTCTTTACAGGGATCTTGTTGAACATTACCGCCGCAACGGCAACCGCGCCCGCGCCCTCGGCAACCATCTTCTGCTGCTCGATAAGAGTAAGGATAGCGGAACAGATCTCGTCCTCTGTAACCGTAACGATCTCGTCAACGTATTCATTTACAAGCGCGAACGTATTCTCGCCCGGCTCCTTTACGGCAATGCCGTCAGCAATCGTGGAAACGGACGGAAGTCTTGTGATCTTTCCGTCGTGAACCGATCTGAACATACTCGGAGCGCCCGCCGCCTGAACGCCGTAAACCTTGCAGTTGGGATTTAATTTCTTTATCGCGTAAGCAACGCCCGAAATAAGTCCGCCGCCGCCAATCGGTACTACGACAGCGTCAACGTCGTCAATTTCGTTGAGAATTTCAAGGCCGATAGTTCCCTGACCCGCAATAACCCGCTCATCGTCAAAGGGATGGACAAACGTGTATCCGCATTCGTCACGAAGCTCGATAGCCTTCTTGTAAGCGTCGTCGTAAACTCCCTTGACCATACAAACGTCAGCGCCGTAAGCCTTTGTTGCCTCAACCTTGGAGATAGGCGCGCCGTCGGGAAGACAGATAAGAGATTTAATTCCGTATTTTGTAGCCGCAAGAGCCACGCCCTGCGCGTGATTGCCCGCCGAGCAAGCAATAACTCCGCGGGATTTTTCCTCGTCGGTAAGCTGAGAAATCATATATCCCGAGCCTCTTATTTTAAACGAACCTGTGAACTGTAAATTTTCGGGCTTTAAGTAAAGCTCGCATTCGGGATTTATCTTGGGCGCGCGGATAAGGTCGGTTTTTCTTATAACGTCCTTGAGCACGAACGACGCGTGATAAATCATATCAAGAGTGAGCATATAGATTTCTCCTTTCAACAAAATGTACATATAATTATAGTCCCGCGATCGTGATTTGTCAAGGGAATTTCTCAAATTTATAAGGGGATTTTTTACTCGTATCCGAATAATTTTATCAAAAAATTTCAAAAATGACTTGACAAACATAAAAATTGTGCTATAATATATGGGTACGAATAAAAATGCGCCGTTAGCTCAGCCGGATAGAGTGTTTGGCTACGAACCAAAAGGTCAGGGGTTCGAATCCCTTACGGCGCGCCAAAAAATGAGGAGAAGCATCTGCTTCTCCTCATTTTTTCGTTGCACCTCCATGGATCGAACCCCCGCGAGCCAAATTTGCGCAGCAAATGGCGAGAATTGTTTTGCGGTCTGATTACTTCGATTAAAACAGAATGTTGCCGCAAAACTTGGTTCAGAATCCCTTACGGCGCGCCAAACAAAGAAGAGAGGGTTCATCCCTCTCTTCTTTGTTTCGTTTGACTTTAATGATCGAACCCCCGCGAGCCAAATTTGCGCAGCAAATGGCGAGAATTGTTTTGCGG
>CAZMKU010000026.1:0-17933 GCA_964567085.1 uncultured Clostridium sp. | reverse complement strand
ATGGTTGGCGACCCCTCGGGAAGAACTGATATGCGTTCTATGATGACCAAGGAGACTATTGCACACAACTGCGAGTGCTTCAAGGAGCAGATGAGCAAATTCATTGATTTTTCCGACGGAAAGGCAATGATGATAAATAATGCCGATTGGCTTATGGACCTTAACTACATTGAGGTTCTTCGCGACGTTGGAGCTTGTTTCTCGGTCAACCGTATGCTTACGGCTGAGTGCTATAAGCAGAGAATGGAGAAGGGACTTTCCTTCCTTGAATTCAACTATATGATAATGCAGTCCTACGACTTCTATCATCTTTTCAAAAACTACAACTGCAATATGCAATTCGGCGGCGACGACCAGTGGAGCAATATGCTCGGCGGTACGGAGCTTATCCGCCGCAAGCTTGGCAAGGATGCTCACGCTATGACGATAACTCTCCTTACCGACTCGCAGGGCAAGAAAATGGGCAAGACTGCGGGCAACGCGGTTTGGCTCGATCCTAACAAGACCTCTCCCTTCGACTTCTACCAGTATTGGAGAAACGTGGCTGACGCCGACGTTCTCAAGTGTATCCGAATGCTCACGTTCCTTCCTATTGAAGAAATCAACGAAATGGATAAGTGGGAAGGCTCTCAGCTCAATCGCGCCAAGGAAATTCTCGCGTACGAGCTCACCGCTATGGTGCACGGCAAGGAAGAAGCAGAGAAGGCACAGGCAGGCGCGAAGGCTCTCTTCGGAGCAGGTCCCGGCGCTGACGTTCCCACAGTAACTCTTGAAGAAGCTGACTTCGTTGACGGTATGGTTGACATTCTCACGATCTTAGTAAAAACAGGACTTGTTAAATCCAAGTCCGAGGCTCGTCAGGCAGTACAGCAGGGCGGCGTTTCGGTTGACGGTGAGAGGGTAGCTGACATCAAGACCTTTTACCCCACAGAAAAGTTAAAGGAAAGCATACTTGTAAAGAAGGGCAAAAAGTCCTTTATGAAGGTAAATTACTGATAATGACGTACGAAGAAAGAAAGGCGCAGGTCAAGTCCTATCTCGGTAAGACAGTCGATATAGGGATTGACCGCCCCATCGGCTACGTCCACAAAAAAGAAAAATACAGCCTTGTGTATAAAATCAACTACGGCTATATTCCGGGGGTGCTCGGCGGCGACGGCGAGGAGCTTGACGTTTATCTTATCGGTGTTGACACACCCGTCGAAAGCTATACCTGCCGAATTATCGGTATAGTTCACAGACACAACGACGTCGAGGATAAGCTCGTGGGCGCGCCCGTGGGAATGAGCTTTACGAGGACTGAAATCGAGAACTCCGTAAGATTTCAGGAGCAATATTACGACTCCGAGGTCGAAATTCTCTGATATGCAACTTCACTAAAATATCTCAGGCACATTTAGATATCCTGTTGAATTGACTCTATACCAAAATTATGGTATAATTATAATAGAGGATAATGCTAAAAGCATTGTCACGATCGCACAAGCACGCGTTTTATGAAAGGAAGAACCGCATGAAAAACACTTTTATCAAAATACTCTGCCTTTCGCTGGCTCTTATGATGCTTCTTATGTCTTCCTGCGCTCCCGATCTCGAAGAGCAAGACGAATCAAGCGCGGATTCAACCACCGCAGCTACCGAGGAAGACACCCCGCAGGTAACGGAAGACCCCACCGAGACTTCCACCGAGTCGGGCGGCGACGACGTTACAACAGAGCCTGACTCGGAAACAACCGAATCCGAGGACACAAGCACCGAAGAAACCACCACGGAGTTCGTGGAAGAGCTTATAGCCCCCGAATCTCCCAAGCAGACGGTATTCTGCTCGGGTATGGACCTTACAAAATATTTCTCGGGTCTTGGAAAGGGCTACGAGATCTCCCTTGCGGAGGTTAACTGCAAAACAGTCGTAAAGGTCGTATGCGTAAAGCAATCGAGCGCGAAAATAACCTTTGACTACGATCAGTTTATGACAAACTGCGGCGTAACTCCCGTTAACGGAGAGGACGTACAGAACGTCGTATTTATGGTTTGCAAGGACGAGACGGGCGAGTTCACAAAAACCGTCGTTTCCGCAAGCGAGCTTTTGACTCTTAACGAGGACGGAACCGTAGATACGGTCTCCCTCAGCGTATTCGACAGAATGAGAAAGAACGAGGTCTGGTACATAAGCTCCTTTGCTTTAGCGTCCGACACGAACGACATCATTCTTTATTCCGATCTCTCCAAGTATGCGCTTGGATACAGCACGGATATAGAGATCCTGCCCAACGAGCCCGTTGAGCACAATCCCGTAACCGCTCCCGCGGAGGACTCCTCTCTCCTTCTTTGGTTCGACCACGCGACCGAGAGAGTAATGAAATATACGGTTTCGCCTACCGATATGGTAAGCTACACTATCCAGATGGCGAAGAACGAGATCGAGGCGTGTCAGTTCTTCCTCCATTCTCCCACAAACAGAAGGATCACTATAAATCTCTCTGATTTCACGAATGATTCGGGCGACACGCTCACAACGGAGCTCGGCGTTGAATTCTACGTTGAAGAAGGCTGGCTTCCCATCAAGGGCTACTCCTCCGAGCTCGTATATCCCGACGCGGTCGTACCCTACGCCTCCTACATTTCGGTAACGTCGGGCGGCAATTACGAGGAAGGTCCTTGGGTAACTATCGGCCCTTATACCTACAACGGCACGACGAAGGACACCTCACAGGGCTTCGTGATTCAGGCAAAGACGACCAAGGATTCAAAGCCCGGTCTTTACCGCGCTACTCTTGAAATTTACGACGCGGACAGCGGCGAATGCATCAAGATGGCGGACGTTTACACCTACGTTTACAACGTAACGCTCTCCGACGAGACCGCGCTTGACACGACGTTCCTCGTTTGGGACGGCATTTACTCAGTTCAGTACGTGAGCAATCAGCAGGCTGACGCGCTCGTTGCGTTGTACAACTATATGCTTGACTACCGTATGACCCCCGGTCTCTCGGGCTGGGTTATAAGCGATCTTCTTTGCGCCGACGGAAACTACGAATGGCTCTATAATCCCCGCGTAACCACGATTCGCGTTCATACGCAGGCGCAATACGAGGCGTGGAGCCAGGACCCCATCCTTGCTGCAAAGATGTTCTACTACGGTCAGGATGAGCCCGGCGTTGCCCGCGGAATGTACCGCTCCATCACACTTGAGGACGGGACGACAGAAATGTACTGGGATCCTTACGGAATCCTTACCATTATAGGCATAGCCGAGGAAGCGAAGATGCTTCAGAGCTGGGGCTGGGAAGACTACAAGCTTCTCATACCGTTCGAGCGAAACCCCATTCTCTCAAGCCTTTCGGCATACCCCGGAATTACCTACGGCACTACCTTGAATCTCACCTGGGCGCAGGTTGATGCCGCATTGGACACCGACCCCAACGAAGAGAGAAGAGAAGCCGCAAGAGCGCTGCTTAACAAGTATAAGGATGAGCTTATCGCCGCGGGCGATATGATATCGTTTATGTCCGAATACGTAAATATGTGGGTTCCCTGTCTGTTTGGATACACCCCCGCAGATCTCGGTGAATACTATACGGGGTGCTGGTATTTGCAGACCGCAATTCAGGATGCTACGTACGGCGAATTGTCCGAGCGTATGCAGGAATTCGTTGACAGAGGCGACGAGCGTTGGACTTACGTTGCTTGTAACCCCACGTATACCGCTCCTTACCAGAATCTCCTTCTGTTCTGTGACGGCACATCGCCCGAAACGATGATGTGGACCTGCTTTATGGAGGATATAACGGGATTCCTTTACTGGCACGTTTCCAACTACGGCGTTGATGAGATGGCAAACAACACGTTCACAATGCGTTGTCCCTTCCCGAAGGAGGGCGCAGGCGACGGTCTCCTCTTCTATCCCGGCTCACCTTACGGTCAGATAGATCCCATTCCTTCTCTCCGTGTAATCGGTCTCCGTGACGGTATTGAGGACTACGAGCTTCTCACAATGCTTGAGAAGGTCAAGGGCGAGGAATACGCCAAGGAGCTTGCAAGCTTCGTGGCAACGAGCGCCATTTCCTTTACAGAGGACGATCAGCTCCTCCGTGACGTTCGCTCTTATATGCTCAAGATACTTGAGGAAGAGCTTAACAAATAATGTTATCAAAATTACGGCACAGAGCACTCCGCTCCGTGCCGTTTTTGTTATGAAAATTGCACAACTGCCGCGTTTTTATTTTGGTGTTATTTATTATAGACCGAAAGACAATTTTATGGTATAATTATAATAGATAAATGTTCGCTTTTGGCTTTTTCGCGAATAATAAAACTTTTAATTTTTGAGGAAGATCTATGAAAAGAAAACTGACACGAGCATTAGTGATCTGTATCGTCTTTGTAATGGTATTATCGTCATGTAACGTTGATAATAGTCTACCCGAGGAAGCGCAATCCACCTCTGCTATTGAGACGGAAGCTCCTACGGAAGCTCCTTCAGAAGAGCCTTCGGAGGAGCCTTCGGAGGAACCTACCGAGGAACCTACGGAAGAACCTACGGAACAACCTACGGAACAACCTACGGAACAACCTACCGAAGAACCCACGGAAGAACCTACGGAACAACCTACGGAACAACCTACCGAGGAACCTACGGAAGAACCCACGGAAGAACCTACGGAAGAACCCACGGAACAACCTACCGAAGAACCCACGGAAGAACCTACGGAACAACCTACGGAACAACCTACCGAGGAACCTACGGAAGAACCCACGGAAGAACCTACGGAGCAACCTACGGAGGAGCCTACGACCGAAGAGCCTACGGAAGAACCTGCCGAGGAGCCTACGGAACAACCCTCGGAAGAGCCCACCGAAGAACCTACCGAGGAACCTACGGAAGAACCTACGGAAGATCCTACGGAGCAACCTACGGAGGAACCCACAGAGGAACCCACAGAGGAGCCCACAGAGGAGCCTACAGAGGAGCCTACGACCGAAGAGCCTACGGAAGCGCCCTCCGAGGTTGAAATTCCCGAAGAAAAGCCTGTTGACAGAGTCATTCACTCTCCTTACGAATCCTTCCACTGCGGCTCGTGCGGATACGTGTCGCCCCTGGATAAAAACAACATCGCGGGCAGCCTTAGCATTGACGCGTTTAACCCCCAGGGAGACACGTCAACGAACTACAGAGCGCAGGTGCTCGCAGGCTCGGCAACGGTTGCTTACCCGTCAAACGGCTTCTTTGATATAAGCGGTTGGGTCGGCCTGAATACCGACGACTATACTCTCGGCTGGAGCATCGGCTCCGACGACCTGAGATGGTGGAGCTACACCTACACCAACATAACCTCAAGCAACGACGCCGACGTCCTGAACGCCGCGAACAGTCAGGGCTTTACAAACGCAGCAAGATTTTCATACACTCTCCCTTGGATTTCATTCACCTCGGGCGACACCATTCACTTGCTCGTAAAGGATAATAAGAGCGAGGTAATTTACTGCTTCTGCGAATTCAAGATAGCAAAATCAAACGAAGCGAGCGTAGTCGGCTCTGTTAGATTCGACTCCGTAAGACTCGGCGACGAGACGTCTGGAACGAATTACAAATCGACCCTTAACGGCATCACGCTGACACTCGACAGCTCCTCGTCTATTTACTATTTCAAGGGCTGGGTTCCCACCAATCTCACGAATTACTCTCTCGTATGGCGCAGAAACGAGGAGCTCGTAACGTGGGCGTGCTACACGGTCACGCGCGCAGATGACGCCGCCATCAGGAGCGCCATAGCAAGCGAAAATTATTCGGGCTACGCGGCATTCGTATTCCAGCTTGGCACGTCAACCATAAACAGCGGCGATATTATACACTTCTACCTGCAGGATAACACCACGGGCGCGCTTTACAGCTTCGCGTCGTACAGAATCGTTATAACGGAAACCTCTGCTAAATACGATCTTCTCGCAACGGTAACGACGTGGGACCCCGTAAACAAGACCACCGTCACCGCTCCGAACGATGACGCATCCTTAAAGCTCTGGTTCGATCACCTGACCGAAAAGGTTTCAAGATACGACACGTCAGGCAAGGACTCAACAAATTCCAGCTACACGATCCAGATGGCGAGAAACGAAATGGAGGGCTGTCACTTCTATCTCTACTCTCCCACTAACAGAAAGATCACGATAAAGCTCTCCGACTTTACAAACAAATACGGAGAAACCCTCAAGACAGAGCTCGGCGTTGAGTTCTACATTGAGGAATACTATATGAATTCTAAGGGCTATGCCGAGGGAACGACCGACGCTCACGGCAAGGTCATCGGCGTTTATCCCGACGCGGTCGTGCCTTACGAATCCTACATTAAGGACGGCTACGGCGCAGACGAGGGCGGCTCTTACGAATACGGCACCTGGGTGCCGATCGGCCCTTACGCTTATCAGGGCGTAACCAGAGAGGCTATCCGCGGATTTACAATTACCGCTACTACCGAAAAGGGCTCGCGTCCGGGTCAGTACTCCGCCACCGTTGAGATATACGATTACGAAACGGGTGAGTGCATAAAGAAGGCAAACGTATACACGTACGTTTACGACGTGGTTCTCGCAGAGGAGACCGCGCTTGACACCTACTTCGGTATCTGGTACAGTCAATATGAGACTATCAACAACGGCTTCGGCATCAGAAGTCAGGACGCTATGGTTGCTATGGCTGACTTTATGCTCAGCTACCGTATGACTCCCGCGTTTGGAGGCTGGGCATACGACGCATATTTCGGCACGGAATGGATGTACAACCCCAGAGTTACGACCGTACGGGTTACGACCAAGGCTTACTACGATAAATGGAAAAACGATCCCATAATCGCATCAAAGCTGATCTACTACGGTCAGGACGAGCCGGGCGTTCCGCGCAATCAGTACCGCAGCATTACCTTTAAGGACGGCTCCTCTGCCAGCTATTTTGACCAATTCGGTATATTGTCAATACTCGGCGTTGCAGAGGAAGCGCAGATGCTTGAGGACACATGGGGCTGGACGGATTACAGACTTGTAATTCCCTTTGAGCGTAACAATCTTCTTTCCGATCTCTCCACTTATCAGAACATCGGAAAGACAGGCGCTATTCCCAATATGAGCTGGGCGGCGGTAGAAGCGGCGCTCAACACGGATGCCGCGCTCGCGTTCTATAACAAGTACAAGACCGAGCTGCAAAGCTCCACGGACATGGTCGAGTTCTTGGCCAACTACGTAACGGTTTGGACTTATATCTTCACAGGCGACACGCCGAGAATACTCAGCTCCACCTCGGGTTGCTTCTATATGCAGGAGGCGGCTAACGAGGCGCTCTACGGAGAATTCTCCGAGCGTATGCGCAAGTATCAGGCAGAGGGCGACGAGCTTTGGGCTTACGTTGCCTGCGAGCCTCAATGGCATTCGCCTTATCAGAATATTCTCCTCTTCAACGACGGCACCGAAGCAAGAACGATGTTCTGGACGACCTACAAGCTCGGTCAGACGGGCTTCCTCTACTGGCGTGAGGATTATTATCCCGCCACGTCCGCAAGCACCTACACTATGAGAAATCCCTTCTCGGCTACGGGCCCCGGCGACGGAATTCTCTTCTATCCGGGCGGCATTTACGGTCAGGTCGACCCCATTCCGTCAATACGTATGATGAATATGAGAGACGGCATCGAGGACTACCAGCTTCTCTGCATGCTTGAAGAAAAGTACGGCGAGGAGAAGGCGCAGCAGCTCGTTGCGAATATCGTAACAAGCACCGTTACCTTTACGCGCGACGACCAGAAGCT
Source organism: uncultured Clostridium sp. (assembly GCA_964567085.1). Taxonomy (GTDB): domain Bacteria; phylum Bacillota; class Clostridia; order Oscillospirales; family CAG-272; genus SVTX01. The sequence goes on along the minus strand of CAZMKU010000026.1, from coordinate 10,137 downwards.
CTACGACGTTCACGCAAATCTTCTGAAGCTTCTTGAAGAAGCGATGAACTAAAAAACAAAATCTCCCGAAGCCCAAAGGCTTCGGGAGATTTTGTTTAAGTTACGAGTGCAGAGTGCTGAGTTGATAAAATATAGATTTTCGCCACAGGCTAAAATCTTCCTCAAATCTTAAATCTTAACTTATATCCGTCTTACCGCTTCGGGAAGCGGAGTATGATTTTTGTGCGCTTCAATTACCGCGTCGACCTCGCGGGGTGTTTCGGTCGCGAAAATATAATGACGATTTATTATTTTCGCGCGCTGAAGCTCGCTCTCTCTGTCCGACATACAAGTCGGCAAGCTGTTGAAAACAATATTTCTGTGGCGAAATTCACGCGCAACGGGGAAGGTGTAGCCGCGGCGGTCGGTAATGCTCGTTAAATTGCCGCAAACATTACGATCGCATCTATCACAACCAAAATTATCGCGTATAACGCACTTTTCAAGCGTCATAAGAGGAATTCTGCCGTAAACGATAACTCCGCGATTACCCGAAATATCGCGTATCTGCGGAATGGTCAGCTCGGGTGAGAGTATGTACTCGCAAAGGCCCAATGCTTCCATTTGGCTTGCGTGGGAGTTATTCATAATATTAAAACGATAGTCAGCGACAAGCTCAACGTCAAACCCGTCAAGCCAAGAGATCTGACCGATATTTGAGATGATAACGGATCTCGCGCCGTCGGAGATTGCTTTGTTTACGAGCGAAATTACCTCGTCGCGCTCGGAATCTGACACCACGGGCGGCATATAAAAGCCGTCGGCATCGGGTGTATATTTGTCAAGAGGGAGATAGATTCTGTCGAAATATTTCTTTGCGGCGAGAGTTATCTGCTCAGGGAACAAAAATCTCGCGCTGCGCTTCTCGGTATTGAGCGCGCTCGGCTTTTGAATTTGAATTTTCTCGGGCAGGGGTTTTATCGGCTTGTGAGGAATAGCTTCAATCCCGCTCTCGAGCGCGGCGATCGCGTCTCTGCGGAGGTTGTTGAGCCATGACACGGGTATCATAAGCCCATCGTCAAGCTCAATTTCAATGTTTTCAAGCGTATACGGCGTGTTTCCGAGCTTTGAAAGCGAACGGATAATGGCATCACGGTCGACCGGCGCATTTTTGGCTTCCATAGGGATATCACCCGTGGCTCTGCCGCTGCCGTTCTGACACGAAGCCGTAAGCGAGATCGCCTCGCCGCGCTTGATCTTAACCTCCATATCTATGGGGAGCCTTCTCTTAATCCCGTCAAATTTCTGTATTTCTCGGCTTATCTGCTTATCCGACTCGGAGCGAACGCCGAGCATTTTTCGGCTTATATTGCCCGTAAAATATCCGTCGGTAAAGCCGCCGCGCGAAAACGCCTCCTCGAGCGCGTATATGTCGTCGGGCGTCGCGTTTCTGCCCTCGTCGAGAAGCCTTCTCCAGACCTGAGTGACTCTCAAAACGTACTCGGGAGCCTTCATTCTGCCCTCGATCTTAAGTGAATGAGCTCCGCTGTCGATGATCTCGAGGATATGATTTGCCAAGGACAAGTCCTTGAGCGAGAGCGGATAGCCGCTCTTTCCATCGCAGGAGTAGGGAAGACGGCAGGGCTGGGCGCAAACGCCCCGATTTCCGCTTCTGCCGCCCACGAGCGATGAAAACAGGCATTGTCCCGAGTGTGACACGCAAAGCGCGCCGTGGACGAAAATTTCCACCTCAAGAGGATTTTCGCGCACCATAGTCTTTATATCGGCAAGCGAAAGCTCACGCGCGGGAACGAGTCGCTCGAAGCCGAGCTTCTGCAGTGTAAATCCCGCGTCCTTATTATGCGCGGACAGCTGTGTGCTCGCGTGCAGGGGCATCTCGGGAACGTATTTTTTGAGCAAAGCCGCAGCTCCCATATCCGCAACGATAAACGCGTCGATACCGCACTCGGCAGATCTGTACGCGTCACGGATAAAGCCGTCGATCTCCTTGTCGTAGATCTGAATATTAAGCGTCTGGTAGAGCTTTACGCCGTACTTGTGCGCCACGTCAACGCACTCTCCCATATCGTCGTGTGTAAAGTTCTTTGCGTTTATTCGCGCATTAAAGGAGGTGCCGCCCATATAAACGGCATCGGCACCTCCCTCAATCGCCGCAAATAGTGCCTCGCGGCTTCCCGCGGGACATAATAGCTCCGGCAATTTTTTCTTATTCATATTAAATATCGCTAAAGGTAAGCAGATCGAACATCGAGCCTACGCGGTTGCGGGAATTGTTCTTCTTTTCCTCGGCAGGGGCTTCTGCGGGAGCAGGCTCTGCGGGAACGGGCTCCGCCTCGGGCTCAATCTCCTCGCCGCGCAAACGGCGGTTTTCAGCCTCGAGTCTCTGATTTTCGCGCTCAAGTCTGTCGAGATTGCTAGCCATAAGCTCGCTTCTTTCCTTCATATCCTCCATATCGGAGAGCGCGTCGTCAAGCTTGTTTTCAAGAAGCTCAACCTTCTCCTTGAGCTGAATCTTTTCGGCGCAAAAATCAAGCGCGCAGATAAGCGCCGCCTCGTTCTTGGAGCAACGCTTACTCTTGAGCGAGATCTCTCTCATTTTTCTATCAAGAATTCCAACGATATATTCAACTGATTCCTGGGGCTCGTCGGTGATTACGCTGATCTCCATATCAGCAATAAGGAGTGTGTACTTCTGCTTCATAACTATTCCTCCGTTTTATATGTTTTGTGATAAAAATTACTTGCAAAATCTGTGAAATTGTTGTATAATTGATATAAATACATATCTTTTATTATATTATAATACAAAACTTAAAATTTTTAAAGACCTTTTTTGAAAAAAATACGAAAAACTTTGCTTTTTTAAGGAATATATGCGCAAAATCCATATTCGAGGTAGCTTTATGAACGATTTTTTGAAAAACAACTCCGAATTGAATATGAACAAAAAATACAGTCACACCTTCAACGAGGGCTGCAGATTTCTTTTCGAGGCTCAGGACGAGTTTGATAAGAAAAACGCTTTTTTGTGCTTTGCTCGCGGAGCAGAGAAGGGCGATCTTGACTGTATTTATTACCTCGGAATGTGCTACGAATACGGATTTGGCTGTGACGTCGACCTTGAGGCTGCCGCAAAGACCTACAAGCTTGCCGCAGATCAGGATTATGCCGACGCGATAAACAATCTCGGCGGATGCTATCTTCACGGTCAGGGAGCGGACAAGGACCCCTACGCCGCGTTTGAGTGCTTTAACCGCGCGTGCGAGCTCGGCAGCGTAAAGGCGTGCTGTCGAATCGGCATTTGCTATCAGTACGGCTACGGCACGGAGCAGGACGGTGAGAGGGCGGTCGAATATTACGCCAAGGCTGCGGAGCTTGACTCCGACATCGCGTGTATTTTGCTCGCGGATTGCTATGAAAAGGGAAATTTCGTTCCCAAAAGTCTGAACGAGAGCTTTAAATATTACAAGCTCGCCGCAGAGCTCGGCAACAGCTTTGCTATGCTTGTTGTCGGCGATATGCTCGCGGACGGTCGCGGAACAAGACGCGACGTGCACGAGGCGTTCAATTTCTATTTGCTCGCCGCAAAGCACGGAAACGCGGACGCGAAGCTCAAGCTTGCCGCGTGCTACACCGACGGTATGGGAACTGTGAAAAATTATCGCGAGGCAGTTAAAATATATAAATCTCTGCTTGATTCCGACACGGCGCGCGATATTGCAAATTACAAGCTTGGAATTGCATATCTCAAGGGCAGGGGAGTTGAAATTGACAAGGCCGCCGCTTTTGAGTATTTTTCAAAGAGCGCGGAAAACAATCACAAGGAATCGCTCTTTATTCTCGGCGAATGCTATTTTTACGGGATCGGCTGCGAGAAAGATTTAAGCTTGGCGTTTGATTACTATAAAAAGGCGGCAGGCTTTGGTGACGGCTTCGCGCACGCCGCCCTCGGAGAATGCTACGAAAACGGCTACGGCACGGAGATCGACTGCGTAACCGCCGTAAAATGCTATAAAAAATCGGCGGATACCGATAATCTCGAGGGAACGTACCATATCGGCAGATGTATTATGGAGGGGATCGGCGCTGACGCGGGCTTCCATAATCCGCAGATGTTTATTTCCCGCGCCGCAAAGCGCGACCACACCTCCGCCGCATATCTTTACGGCGTGCTTTTCGAAAAATCAGGAAGCTTGTCCGAGGCGATAAATTGGTATATGAAAACCATTCAGCAGGACGTAAACCAAAGCTTCCCCGAATATATTTCGCTTGACAGAAAGAACAGTATTCTGCGCCGCGATCATCTGTCAAAGACAAAGGCTAAATACAAGCTCGGCAAGCTGAAGCTTCGTATCAATCGCTCACCGAGGAACTGTATCGAGGCGCTTAATTATATCGCAAATTCAGCGTCCGTCGGTTATCTGCCCGCGCAGATACAGATAGTCAAGCTCGTAAAGCTTTACGGCGACGTAAAACTTCCCGTGGGCTACGATTTCGACGAAAATGACGAGGGCATTGAAAAAAGCGAGATCGCCTTTGCGCTCAATAAGCTTGGAAACTGTTATTTTTCGGGTGTCGTTGGCGTATTCAAGAGCGACGAGACTGCGGCGGCAAGATGCTTCAAAATCGCCGCGGAGCTTGGAAATTCCAACGCCGCGTATAGCTACGGCTGGTGCTTACGTCACGGAAAGGGCGTAATTGAAAACAACGCCGAGGCGGCGAAATGGCTCAAAATAGCGGCAGACCGAGGAAATGCCAACGCGGCGTACAGCTACGGGCTTTGCTGCGAGGAGGGCTGCGTTACGGGCGTTAAGAACCGCCGCGAAGCGCTTATGTATTACAAAAAGGCCGCAAGCGCAGGTCACATCGAGGCAAGTAAACGCTACGTCGCAATCTTTGAGAACGAAATAAAAGCATAGAAAAAAGGCTCTTTCAAGAGCCTTTTATTCATCTTCAGAATATTCAAGAATATCGCTGATCTGACAATCAAGAGCAGTGCAAATACGGTCTAAAATGTAGCTGTCATAACGAACAACTTTATTTTTATAATAACGGTCTATCGTTTGAAATTTTATCTCGGTTCGTTTTGATAACTCGTATCGAGTTATTCCGCATTTATCCAAATATTTATCTAAACTTAATTTTACCATATACACCCCTCCATTCTGTATATATTTTATCGAATATATACCCACTTGACAATCTCCTTTATTTAGTATATACTTATTTAGGTATATAATAAAAGGGGTGTTTATTCAATGAAAATTGCAATTATAGGATCAAGAGGCACCTTATCGGTAATTGAATATGCCGGCTTAAAAGGAAAGCCTTGCGAGGTTGTTATTATTAATCGCGATAAGCATACTACATAAAACCGGTCCTCTCCGCCGGAGAAGGCAAAAATATAGACACCCATACCGCGTGGTATAGGTGTCTGATTTTTATTTCATAAGCTCGTCCGTTATCCTGATGATCTCGGGTGCGATTTTTTTGCGTTTTCTCTTAACTATCGCGTTATACACGGGGTAGGCAACGCCAACAAGCGCACAACCGACAAGGCCGATAGCAACGCCCCACACCATAGCCGCATTACCCGAAAGCCCAAGGACATCCGCAAGCTCGGTCATACAAATGCTCATTCCAAGGCCAAGTGCGAGCGCACCGACAATACCAAGCACGAGAGACACTGCGGTCGCCGTCTGTGTAACGCTCGAATCAAGACGGCGCAGACGCTCCATTTTATCCTCGGTCTCTGTGGGCTTCATATATTTCTCTCGAATTTTCTTTACCTCTGCCTGCTCCTCTGCGGAATAGGTATAGGAAAATCCCTCGTTATTTTTGTTGTCCATTATATTTTTCCTCAAGCTCCTTTACGGTGATAGAATTATTTTTCGCGCCTTCCTTCAGCGATTTTAAGCCCCTATTTCCTTTAATTATCATAGAAACCGCCATTATAACGACCACTACTATAACCGCAACTCCAACGCTGCCAAGCACAAGCTTCCGCGAAAGCTCATCCATAGCTCCGTCACTGAAAACCGTCAGCATGGTCGAGGTCAAGGTCAGCATCGACACGCAAGCCGAAGCGAAGCTTATGGCCTTCGTCGCAGAATATACGGGACTGTTATATTTTCTGTATTTTACTACGTTGATAATTGCCATAGTAAAGGTCGTGAACGTGTACGCCGCCATAGCTATGGTCGTTATCATATGATGCGTAAAGGTTCTGTTCCAATAGAGCATAAAAAACACGATAAGCGCGAGGGCTAAGTTCATAAAAAGGAACGCCCAGCCGCAAGCGCGGTATTTTTTTTGCTCCTCGCGCATATTCTCGCCCGCGCGGTGATTTCTCGTATATCGCACGAGGAAGAACCGCATTATAGCAAGGCAAACGTAATACGCGCCGAGGGATAAATACCAGAACGTGTGGTGATAGATTCCGAGCCAGAGCTGGAACACCGCGTATCCCGCATTCCAGATAAGCGTACCTGAAAGCGTGATATTTATACGCAGGCGATCGTCTTCCTGCCAACGTATTGCATATTTGTTTTCGTTCTTAAATGTCTTGATAAATTTGATTATATTCGGAATTCTGAAGCACCAGACGGTCAAGGTATATGCCGCAATCACGTAGGAAATTATGGCGATCGGGGATTCTGTGCCAACGAAAACCATCGACCAGACGAGCAAAGCCGCTGAGATAGGCACAAGGATTATCATTATCGCTATATGAGGGAACAATAGAGCCTTACCTATTTTCTTCCAATTCATGCTCACCTCTCCTGATCTTAACGGTAAATTTTGTACCGACACCCACGGCGCTTTCAACGCTTATCTCGCCATGCATTATATCGACCACGCGTTTAACGAGCGGAAGACCGAGACCGTTGCCCTGAGTCGCGCGCGACGTGTCGCCCTGATAAAATTTTTCAAAAATATGCGCGCCTACCTCGGCGGTCATTCCGCAGCCCGTGTCTGAAATGCTGACCGTCGCATATTCCTTATTCGACTCAAGAGTAAGCATAACCGCGCCGCCGCTCTCGGTAAACTTGAACGCGTTAGAGAAAAGATTGTTCCAGACGAGAGAGAGAAGCTCGGCATCAGCGCAAACGGTTACGTTTTCTTCAATCTCCGTCTCGATGGAAATATTCTTTCTTTCCCAGACGTTCTCAAACTGCAAAAGGCTCTCGCAAAGCTGCTCGCCGAGATCAAATTTTTCGGACTTCGGGTATATCTGCTGATTTTCAAGGCGATTAAGCTTCAATATATTCGTCATCATATCGGCAAGACGTCGCGACGCGTCGGTGATTGCCATAGCGTACTCAACCCGTTTGTCCTCGGGAAGCTCGGGGTCCTGCAGGAGCGTGCCGTAATTCTGTATGACAGAAAGCGGAGTTTTCATTTCGTGAGACACGTTCGCGATAAAATCCGTGCGCAGAGTTTCAACACCCCGAAGCTCTGACGCCATTGTATTGAAGCAGTCGATTATCACGTTGTAGTTGTCATCAGCCGAAAAGCTGCTGATAGGTGAGATGCGAACGTCAAAATCTCCCTTGACTATTTCCTGCGCGGCGCTCATTATATGCTTTGTTACCTTTTCCGTCGTAACCTTTCTTCTTATAGCATCAAACACCGTAAAGATCGTGCTCAAAAGCAACACGTTGAGAAACGTATATTTTGCCGCTGTCTGTAAATTTTCGTTCGTCAGCTCGACACCAAGCGAGTTGGATAGGAGAGTTACGAAAAGCATAGTCGTGCAGCTTACGAGAAACGCCGACAGAAGAAAAAACAGAAAATAGTGGTATATCCCGCGCAATATTTTTTGTCCTATACTTGTCTTTTTCACTTTATCACCGCCTTGTAGCCGAGGCCGTGAACGGTCTGAATTTCAAAATCGTCACAATCCGAAAGCTTCGCGCGGAGCTTCGTCATATACACGTCAACGGTTCTTGTTCCCGTCTGTGTATCAACGTCCCAGAACTCGTCCATAAGCTGCGTACGTGTAAAGGTCTTTTTAGGATAAGAGAGAAGCTTATAGAGAATGTCAAACTCTCTTACGGTAAGAGCGATCTCCTCACCGTTCAGAGCCGCGGTTCGCTCGTCGGCATCCATAACAAAGCTTCCAACCTCAAGACGACGACTTGATGCGATCTTTGCGCGGCGCAAAAGCGCGCCGATACGAAGGAAAAGCTCGTCAAGATCAATGGGCTTTACCATATAATCGTCAACGCCGATGCGGAAGCCTCTCTGCTTGGATGCAAAATCGTCACGCGCGGTCATAAAAAGGATCGGTATGTCATTATTAAGAGAACGAATCGTCTTTGCAAATTCAAAGCCGTCAATATTTGGCATCATAATATCCGAAACGATAAGGTCGAAGGTGTTTTTATACATTTCGTCGTACGCGTCCTCGGCGCAAAGACAGCCTACCGCCTCATAGCCGCTACGGTTTAAAAATGAACAGACGCTGCGATTAAGGTCGCGATCGTCCTCAACAACTAAAATTTTGAACATATAGCATTCCTCCGCAAACAATTTCACTTGTACGATTTCATTTTATCATACAAATGTTAAAATTTTGTTTGTGTTTTACACAAATTCAGAAAAAATGTGAGACAAATGCACATTATTCGCATTTGCCTCACAAAAATTATACAAGACTTGTCTTTTTTAGAACAACTCTGCTGATAGCGCCAAGTCCTGTCGCGAACAGAGCGCCACCCACAAGACAAAGTCCTACGTTCATGAGCGTTGAGCCGAGGGGAGTTATCATTCCCACCATCATAAAGAGAAGCATACCTCCGCCGAGACTGCCGCAGATAGCAAGCCACGTTTTCTGCTTTGCCGAAACACTGATAAGTGTGAAGATAGAAACGAATACGAGCATAAGAAAGATCTTTGCTATCATGCACATCACGATATTTCCCACGTTCAAGCCGTAAGCTGCAAGTTCAAAGGAGAGACCCGAGATAGCGCCGCCGATAAGCGCGCCTGCAAAGTAAGCTACAAGCATAAACGCTCCGCAGACAAAGCCCGCAAGCGTTTTGGAAATTACGTAATCACCTTTTTTCGCGCGAACCGTAAAGAGATTTTTCGCGTATCCGCTTCTGAAATCGTCGCAGATGAAAAGACAAACGAACACACAAACGCCCATAAACGCCATATTTATATTACACATAGCCATAACGTCCATATCGCCTCCCATAGCGCTCATAGCGTCGGCGCTATCCGTGGGAGCGGATACAGGCTCGGTCGAGGGAAGTGTGCCGATCGACTGCCAAACGCTCTCGGGGCCCTCCATGATAGTTACCTCGCCCGTCTGCGGGTCGGTGGATTCCTGACCGTCCATCATTGTGAGCATAACCGTCATAACAATGGGTACGAGGAGCGCGAAGGCAACAATAATGTAAAACATTCTCGACTTGAACATTCTGCGAAAATCCACCTTGAGCATACTGCCAAGACGCTTACCAAACGTCAAGCTCTCAAATTTTACGCCGTTCTGCATTATTTTTTACCTCCTGCCATCAGATCTATATAATATTCCTCAAGGCCGATCTTGTCGGTCTTGATCTCGGTTACGCAAATGCCGTTTTCGTAAAGATACGACACGATCTGCTCGGGAGTTGTCATATCATATACGCGGATATATCCCGCCTCGTCCTCCTCAACGCGGGTATATTTGTAGTTTAAGAATTTATTTGTTCTGCTCATCTCGTCGCTTTTGAGTGCCACGTAAGTGCGGCAGCTTGCGTCAAGCTCGTCGGCAGTCATCTCCACTATCATCTTGCCGTGGCGGATAATTCCGTAGTGAGTAGCGACCTTCTGAAGCTCGCCGAGCAGGTGAGAGGAAACCACGATAGAACGCTTGCCGTCCTTGATAACGTCAAGGAACACCTCGCGCATGATTCTCATACCGTCGGCGTCGAGGCCGTTGAGCGGCTCGTCAAGAACAAGCAGGGTGGGATTGCCGAGAAGCGCCATAGCGATACCGACTCTCTGCTTCATACCCAGGGAGCAGTTCTTGTATTTGTTTCCTGCGGCGCCTTCCATTCTGACCATTTTCAAAACCTTTACGACCTCCTTCTCTGCAGCAGAGATACTCAAATTCCTTGCCTGGAGCATCATGTTTTCCCA
>CAZMKU010000025.1:0-18276 GCA_964567085.1 uncultured Clostridium sp. | reverse complement strand
TCACCTCTTTGCAACGGGCGCGGTTAAGGCATTGAAGCTTACACAGTGCACGGGCGCATATTGGAAGGGAGACCAGAACAACAAGCAGCTCCAGAGAGTTTACGGCCTTGCTTTTCCGACTAAGGAAGGACTAAATGAATACGTAACGATGCTTGAAGAAGCAAGAAAGCGTGACCACAACAAAGTAGGCCGTGAGCTTGAATATTTCACGACGGTTGACTCCATCGGTCAGGGACTTCCCATTTTGCTTCCCAAGGGCGCGAGAGTTATTCAGACGCTCCAGAGATGGATCGAGGACGAGGAGCAGAGAAGAGGCTATCTTTTGACAAAAACACCCCTTATGGCAAAGCGCGAGCTTTATAAGATCTCAGGACACTGGGATCACTATCTTGACGGAATGTTTGTTTTGGGTGACCCATACGATGAAACGAAGGAATGCTTCGCGCTCCGTCCTATGACTTGCCCCTTCCAGTATCAGGTGTTCTTAAACAAGAAGCGTTCTTACCGCGATCTTCCCATGAGACTCGGTGAAACCTCTACGCTTTTCAGAAATGAGGACAGCGGCGAGATGCACGGACTTATCCGTGTCCGTCAGTTTACGATCTCCGAGGGACATCTTATCCTTCGCCCCGAGCAGCTCGAGGAGGAGTTCCGCGGTTGTCTTGAGCTTGCAAAGTACGTTCTCGATACGGTAGGTATGCTTGAAAACTGCACCTTCCGTTTCTCACAGTGGGATCCTGCAAGAGCGGGCATCAAGTATGAGGGCACGGCAGAGCAGTGGGAGCACGCGCAATCCGTAATGAAGACCATTCTTGATAATCTCGGCGTTGAATACGAGGTAGGCATTGACGAGGCGGCGTTCTACGGCCCCAAGCTTGACATTCAGTATAAAAACGTATTTGGCAAAGAGGATACCATCGTTACTATCCAGATAGATATGCTTCTGGCGCAGAAATTCGGAATGGAATACGTTGATTCCGATAATACAATGAAAACTCCGTATATTATTCACCGCACCTCGCTCGGATGCTACGAGCGTACGCTTGCTTATTTGCTTGAAAGATACGGCGGCGCGCTTCCTACCTGGATGGCTCCCGTACAGGTCAAGCTCCTTCCCATTGGCGACGATCAGCTTGATTATTGCGAATCTCTTGAGCGCAAGCTTTCTGCATTCGGCGTAAGATGTGAGGTTGACAGACGTAATGAAACTATCGGCTACAAGCTCCGTCAGGCTCAGCTTGAAAAGGCTCCCAATATCGCCGTTATCGGCGCAAAGGAGGTTGAGAGCGGTACTGTTGCGCTTCGTTCAAGACGCGAGGGTGACAAGGGTGTGCTTTCGGTTGACGAATTCGTAAAGTATATTCTTGAGGAAATCGCAGAAAAGAGAAGATAATATTTCGAAAATTCTGATCCGTCGGGCTTGCCCGACGGATTTTTTTATTTAATATATATTATATTTGTAAAATAATATAAAATATTTACAAATACCTGTTTACAAAATTTCAAAAATGTTGTACAATTAAAAGAGGAAAATATTTTCATATTTTTATTATAAATCTCAAGAGGTGGCTTATGACAAAACCTATCTATAAGAGAGTAGTGCTTAAAATTTCAGGCGAGGCGTTAAAGCACGACCACGAAACCGATATTATCGACTTTGATTTTCTTGATAAGGTGGTTGAAGCGGTCGGCAAGTGTCGTGATGCGGGCGTTGAAATGGCTATTATCGTCGGAGCGGGTAATATCTGGCGAGGAGCGAGAAAGGGAGTTGGTATGAACCGTTCCCGCGCTGACCATATGGGAATGCTTGCAACGGTTATCAATGCTCTCGCGCTTCAGGACGCATTTTTGAGACACGGAATTGACGCGCGTGTTTTATCAACGGTTGAAATGAATACGTTTGCGGATTTCTATACGCAGAGAGATGCTGACAGACTTCTCTCGGAGGGCAAGGTAGTGATCTTCGGCGGCGGAAGCGGAATGCCTTATTTCTCGACCGACACGCCCGCGGTTGTAAGAGCCGCAGAGGTTGGCGCTGACGTAGTTCTTATGGCAAAGAACGTCGACGGCGTGTACAGCGCAGACCCCAAGCGCGATCCCAATGCCGTCCGATACGATGATATTACGTACGCGGAGATTCTTGAGAAGGACCTGAAGGCGTTTGACCTGACGGCGATCACCTTCTGCAACGATAATAATATTGATTCGTTTGCGTTTGCGCTCTCCGATCCCGAGAATATTTATTCCGCCGTTATGGGTCAGGTAAACGGCACGAAGATGCACAAGTAAAATAATTTCTATACATAGAAAGGGAAAATATATATGAAGTACAATACGAAAGACCTTGAACAGAAGATGCAGAAAACAATAGCCTCCTACGAGGAAAATTTAAGCTCCATCAGAGCAAGCCAGGCAAACTCGGCGGTTCTGAACCGTGTAACGTTTGATTATTGGGGCGCACCCACGGAGATCACGTCCATGGCAAGCGTATCGGTTGCGGATGCAAAGACTCTCGTAATTACACCTTACGACGCGTCAACGCTTAAAGCTATGGAAAAGGCAATTCAGATGTCCGACATCGGTATCAATCCCGCAAACGACGGTAAGGTTATAAGACTTATTTTCCCTCAGCTTACAGAGGAAAGACGCCGCGAGCTTGCAAAGCAGGTTCAGAAGATGGGCGAGGAGGCAAAGGTTGCTATCCGTAACATTCGCCGTACTGCAAATGACGATATCAAGAAGCAGAAGAAGGACAGCGTAATTACCGAGGATGATGCAAAGGATGCGGAAAAGCTCGTTCAGGATATTACGGATAAGTTCATCAAGAACATTGACACCCTTTCCGCTGCTAAGGAAAAGGAAATTATGAAGGTTTAATTTCGACGTAAGACTCAGCGGGAGAAAATAGTAATGCTCCCGCTGAGATTTTTTACTCATTTATTTGTTTTGTGGAGATTTGTATGGCAGACAATTTGTTGAACGTTGAAAAAATTAAGAATGACGTTCGTGAGCATTCGCTAAGGCACATAGCGTTCATTATGGATGGAAACGGTCGATGGGCAAAGAGGAGAGGAATGCCTCGTGAATATGGACATAAAATGGGAGTCGAGGCCTTCAAGCGAGTGATCGAGGCTTGCGATAAATTTGGCGTAAAATGCGTTACGGTGTACGCTTTCTCTACGGAAAACTGGAAGCGTCCCCAAAAAGAGATCGATTCCATTATGAAGCTTCTTGACGAATATCTCGGAGCGAGCTGTCCTGAGATGGTCTCAATACGCGTTATCGGTGATATCAGCGTCCTTGACGAGAATTTGAAGGAGAAGATCATAGCTCTGCAGAACGCGACCGCAAACAGAGAGAAGATAGTCAATATTGCAATAAATTACGGCTCGAGAGCGGAAATCGCTCACGCCGTTAATTCCATAATAGATGAGGGAAGACGAAATATAACGGAAGAGGATATTACGGCTAAGCTTTATACGGCAGACTGTCCCGAGCTTGATCTTATCGTGCGCACGGGCGGAGATCTCCGAATATCTAATTTCTTGCTCTGGCAGGCGGCGTACGCGGAGCTTTATTTTACCGATACGCTTTGGCCAGATATGTCGGAGGAAGATGTGGCGAAGGCCATTGAGAGCTTTAATTTGAGAAAAAGACGGTACGGCGGGCTTGATAAATAATTTGCGCGCCCGTATCATAAAGTGTTATATATAAGAGCGAAAGGTATATTTTTTAATTGAACGGTGTTTTGAAATGTTAAAGAGAAGTATAACTGCAATCGTAGCGGTTTTGATTTTTTTCCCCGTGTTTATTTTCAGCGATACGTGGGTGTTGCCTATAGTGGCGGCGGTACTGTCGGCTATGGCTTGCTTTGAGATGATATCCTGTGTCGGTCAGAAGAAAAATCTCGTGATCTCGATCCCGATTTACGTCGAGGCGATATTCTTCCCGATATTTCTGAGATATTGCGGACTTGTCGGCAATATGAATTTGTTTATTAAGGTCGCGGTGTTCTGCGTGCTCGCCACGATCCTGTATATTTTCGCGGTTGCGGTATTCCAGCATGAAAGGATCTGCGTAACGGAAGCGGGACTTTTGGCGGCGGCTACAATTTACATAATTGCCGCGTTTACCTGCATCGTGTACGTCCGCGATTTTATCGAGCCGGGATTCTATGTATTCCTTTTGTGCATCTGCTCGGCCTTTGTAACGGATATTTTCGCATACTTTACGGGATACCTTTTCGGCAAGCACAAGCTTATCCCCGCGGTAAGCCCCAAGAAGACCGTTGAGGGTGCGATAGGCGGCGTGGTTTTCTGTGTTCTTGCGTTTATTCTGTTTGGCTTTGTAATTGAAAAATGCACGGATTATACGGCAAATTACCTCATTCTCGCAATAGGCGGCGTGTTTATTTCCGTAGTGTCTCAGATAGGCGACCTCGTAATGTCGCTTATCAAGAGAAAATACGGCATTAAGGATTACGGCAAGATCTTCCCCGGACACGGCGGCGTGCTTGACAGATGCGATTCGGTTATAGCGGTAATTATCGTTATGTCGATAATCGGTACGTTTTTCAACCTGTTTAATTGATAGGATTTTGGAAATAATATAATGGAAAAATATAACTATTCAGACCTTGTCGTGCTGGGCTCAACGGGCTCGGTCGGAACACAGGCGATAGACGTAGCGCAAAAAGAGGGAATTCGCGTTCGCGCGCTTTCGGCGGATTCGAACGTAGATCTTATCGAGTCTCAGGCGAGACGGCTTGGAGTTCTCTCTTGCGCTATGAGCAATGAGAAGGCGGCGAGCGAGCTAAAAATCCGACTTGCCGATACGGATATCAAGGTGTATTCGGGAAGTCGCGGCATTTGCAATATGATAGAAGACATTGATTCCTGCGGCGGCAATACCGTTGCAATCAATTCCATAGTCGGCGGAGCGGGACTTCTTCCTACGTTGTCTGTTTTGAAATCGGGCAAGAAATTGGCTCTTGCAAATAAGGAATCTTTGGTTGTCGGCGGTCACGAGGTAATGCGCGTGGCACGGGAGATGGGAACAGAAATTCTCCCCGTTGACAGCGAGCATTCAGCGATATTTCAGGCTCTTCGGGCAGGGGATAAAAAGGAGATCAAGAAAATTCTGCTCACCGCGTCAGGCGGCCCGTTCTTTGGATATACACCCGATGAGCTTCGCGGCATTACACCTGAGCGCGCTCTCGCTCATCCTACCTGGAAAATGGGAGCGAAGATAACTATTGATAGCGCGACTCTTATGAATAAGGGCTTCGAGGTGATCGAGGCGGTGCATCTCTTTGGAGTTAAACCCGAGCAGGTGCAGGTCGCGGTTCACAGAGAGAGCATAATTCATTCTGCTATCGAGTATATTGATAACAGCATAATCGCGCAGATGTCAAATCCCGATATGCGTCACTGTGTTCAGTACGCGCTTACACACCCCAAGAGAGCTTTTGGCGTAACCGAGCCACTTGATCTTATTTCTGTCGGTAAGCTTACCTTTGCCGCGCCCGATATGGAAACCTTCAGGCTGCTTCCCTTAGCGTACGAGGCAATAAAATTAGGCGGCGGAGTGCCCGCGGTTCTGAATTTCGCAAACGAGGTTGCGGTAGCGGCGTTCCTTAAAGGGAAGATCGGCTTTACTGATATATTTGATCTCGTTGAGGATACCGTGGCGCATTTTTCGTATGCGTCGAGTGTTACGGATATTGACGAAATACTTAAGATCAGTGACGGGGCGGTGGCGTTTGCGAGCTCAAAAATTGCAAAATAACTATATTTTTAAGGCGGTAAACTGATGCTTGGTAATTTGATTTTGACGATCCTTATGCTTTGCGTAATGGTCGTTATACACGAGCTTGGACACTTTTTGTTCGCGAAGCTCTTTGGCGTAAAGGTTCTGGAGTTCTCAATAGGTATGGGCCCCGCATTATTTACGACCAAGAAGAAAAAGGCAAAGGAAGACACAAATACGAATACTGAACCCTTCGACGTTGCTCCAAGCTTCAATTACACCGATGAGGGCGAAGCAAAAGAGATCGAAGCTGCAGAGAATGAAAATAAACCGCAGACGGAGGATATTCCCGAAAAGACGGTTTTCAGCGTAAGAGCGTTTCCTATCGGAGGATATGTAAGTATGCTCGGTGAGGATGGAAATTCCCGTGACGAGCGAGCCTTTTGTAATAAAAAGCCGTGGCAGAAGATTCTCATTTCCTTGGCGGGCCCCGCTATGAATATTCTGCTCGGGTTTTTGTGTATGTGTCTTCTCGTAGGTCTGGAGATCGGCACGAATGACGGCAGACTCGCAGGGAATACCGTTGGTGAATTTATAAACGAAAGCTACGAGGTGGATGGCGAGACTCTTTATTTCGATTCCAAGTCCGATGAGTGCGAAAATCCGCTTATGGTCGGAGATAAAATAATCAAGGTTGAAAATATTTACGTTCATACGGGTAACGAGCTGGTTTACGAGATATCGCACAAGGCGCACGAGCCCATTGATCTTACGGTTATAAGAAACGGTGAGAAAATAGTTCTCGAGGACGTGACGTTTCCTACGATGGAGTCGCAGGGAGTAACCTTTGGCGACGTGGATTTCAGAGTTTATGCCGAGGACGCTACCCTTGGAAGCTTTCTGAAGCATATTTTCTTCCGCTCGTTCTCGATGGTCAAAATGGTCATTGACAGTATAGCCGATATGCTCACGGGCAGATACGGAATTGAAGCGGTGTCAGGGCCCGTTGGTGTGTCGAGCGCCGTTGGTGACGCTATAAGCGCGGGACTTTACAGCGTGCTTTATTTGTTCACCCTGATCACAATGAATCTTGGCGTAATGAATCTTTTACCGCTTCCCGCGCTTGATGGCGGACACTTGATATTCTATTTCTACGAGCTTATTGCGCGTAAGCCCGTAAAGAAGGAATTCGAGCAGGCGGTCAACGTAATAGGCCTTGTGCTTCTTATGCTGCTTGCGCTATTTATTACAGTAAAGGATGTCTTAAATCTATTTTGATGTTTTGTGGGACGTCTGATTTCAGATGTCCCATTTTTGTATGTTCATTGGAGGATTTTTATGAATTACAATGAAATAAGAAGAAAAACAAGAGAGGTCAGCGTTGGTAAGGTTCGTATCGGAGGCAATAACAAGCTTGCAATTCAGTCTATGACCAATACCGATACTATGGACAAGTCTGCCACTCTTGAGCAGATAAAGGCGCTCGCTATCTCGGGCTGTGACATAGTGAGAATCACAGTGCCCGACGTTGAAGCTGCGGAAACTATTAAATACATAAAGGAATCGGGAATCGATACGCCTATCGTTGCGGATATTCATTTTGATTATCGCGCCGCGCTCAGGGCGGCGGAATACGGAGTTGATAAGATCCGTATAAATCCCGGTAATATAGGCGATGAGGAAAGAGTAAAGATGGTTGCAGACATTTGCAGCTTGAAGAATATCCCCATAAGAATAGGCGTAAACAGCGGCTCTGTTGAGAAGCATATTCTTGCAAAATACGGCGCGCCCACACCCGAGGCGCTCTGCGAGAGCGCTATGTATCACGCGTCGCTCCTTGAAAAATACGATTTTAATAATATCGTGATTTCTATCAAAGCTTCGGGTGTTTATGAAATGATAAAAGCCAACAAGCTTGTCGCGGAGCGTTGCGACTATCCCATTCATCTTGGAGTAACCGAGGCGGGCGGCGAGAAAATGGGCAGCATCAAGAGCGCGGCGGGAATCGGCGCGTGCTTGTGCGATGGCATCGGAGACACCTTCCGCGTGTCGCTTACGGACGATCCCGTAAAGGAGGCAAGGGCGGCGAGAGACATTTTGAACGCACTGTCAGTTGATGGTCAGCGCGGTATGAACATTGTTAGCTGTCCTACGTGCGGAAGAACCAAGATTGATCTCATTTCAATCGCTTCGCAGTTTGAAAGGGCGGTTGAAGCCGAGGGGCTCGCCGATCTCCCTATTAAGGTCGCGCTTATGGGCTGTATCGTAAACGGGCCGGGCGAGGCAAGGGAAGCCGACGTTGGCTTTGCGGGCGGCCGCGGCGAGGCGGTACTTATCCGTCACGGCGAGATAATCAAGAAGATAAAGGAATCTGATATAATCCCTTCGTTAATTTGCGAAATTAAAAGGATCAAAGAAGAGAGAAATTTATAATGGCAAAGAATTTTTTGCAGATATTCAATAAATATACGCCGAGCGAGGACGAAGCGAGAATTCTCCTCTCGGCTCAGAATATAAAGATACAGGCGGACAAGGAGAATAGATTTATTCAGGCATCGCTTGATTTTGAGTCCCTTGTATCAAAGGACACTCTGTATAAGATCGAGAGGGACATCGCTCGAGCATACGAGCTTAATTGGGTAAAGCTCCTGCCGCATTATCCCGCGCATCTTTTCGATTCGGATTACGTGTCAGAGCTGCTGAAAGAAACCGAATGCGTTGGTATAGTGGCGCGTGGATTTTTCAATAAATACAGATATATTTACGAGGATAAGACCTTGACGGTCGAAATTCCTTTCACATCTGACGGTGTAAGACTTCTTTGCGACGCGAGAACGCCCGAGGTCATGCAGGGAATTATCAAGTCGGAGTTTGGTATTTCCATAAAGGTAAATATCATACATACCGAGGACGAGATATTTCTCGCAAACAATAATTCTCTCGACCGTGCTCTCGAGGATTTCGATAAGAGAATGGCGGCTGAGGTTAAATCCTATGAAAACCGCGCGAGCGCAGCGGCGGCGCAGACCGAGGCGGAAGCGCTTCCGAGAGTTCAGACTCTCTCGAAGGTTGACCACACACCCGAGATAAAGGACGGCATTTGCAGGATAGGTGTTAGAAGCTTTGACATCTCCTCGCCCGAATACGTATTCGGTGATATGTTTGATATTATACCTACGCCTATTGCAGATATTACGTCTCCGCAAAAGAGCGTAGTTGTTATAGGTACGACCTTTGGCTATACCTGTGAGCTTAACCGTTCGGGAGAAAAGTATAATATTTCATTCTCGATAACCGACGACAATTCCTCGATCGAGGTAAAGTGCTTCTCAAAGACTGAGGAGGAGGCGAACATCATCACGTCTGCCGCAAAGGACGGAGGTGTCATTGCGCTCAAGGGCTACGTTAAGCGAGAGGTTCGCCGCGATAAGACCGAGGGCCCCGAGCTGCAGCTTACTTTTTCGTCGATTGCGAAGATCAAGAAGCTTTCGCGTGTTGATAACGCTCCCGAAAAGCGAGTTGAGCTTCATATGCACACGAATATGTCGCATATGGACGCGCTGGCAGCTCCTGGCGCTATCGTCAAGCAGGCGAAGGCGTGGGGACACCCTGCGGTCGCTATTACAGACCACGGCACGGTTCAGGGCTTCCAGGAGGCTATGCTCGTGTCCGAGAAGATCGGTCAGAAGGTCATCTGGGGTGTTGAGGCATATTTTGTAAACAACACTGCAGGCGCGGTTTTCGGCGCTTATAACGAGGATTTTGACGCGGAAACAATAGTATTCGATATCGAAACCACGGGTCTTTCGGTGCAGAACTGTAAGATTACGGAAATCGGCGCGGTTAAGGTCAAGGACGGCAAAATCATCGACCGCTTTAATACGTTTGTAAATCCCGAGATGCCCATTCCCGCGGATATCGTGGAGCTTACTTCAATTACCGACGAGATGGTCAAGGACGCTCCTAAAATTAAGGAAGCGCTCACAAGCTTCTTTGAATTTATTGGCGATGACTCGACGCGCGGACATAAGCTGCTCGTGGCTCATAACGCCAACTTCGATACGGGCTTCATTCGTCAGGCGGCGAAGGATTGCGGAATGGAATTCAATAATCCTTACGTTGATACCGTCGCGCTGTCAAGATTTTTGAACCCCGACCTCAAAAAGCACAAGCTTGACGTTCTCGTTGAGTATTATAATATTGGTGAATTCAAGCATCACAGAGCCTGCGACGACGCGGAGGTTCTCGCGGAGATCTATATAAAGATGATCGCGGCTATGCGCGAGAGAGAAATAAGAAGCTTTGACAGCTTGAAGAGGGAAATGAGCACAAGCACGAATCCGCTCTCTCTCCGTCCGTACCACCAGATAATCCTCGTAAAGAACAAGGCGGGCCTCAAAAACCTCTATAAGCTCATTTCTTTCGGCTTCCTTAAGTACTTTAAGAGAAACCCCCGAATTCCCAAAACCGAGCTTGAACGCCACAGAGAAGGCCTCATTATCGGTTCTGCGTGTGAGTCGGGCGAGCTTTTCCAGGCTATCTTAGATAACAGACCCGAGGCGGAGATCGAGGAGATAGTTAACTTCTACGACTATCTTGAAATTCAGCCTATTTCAAATAACCGATTCCTTATTGCCGAGGAAAAGGCGCGCGATGACGAGGAGCTTCGAGACCTCAACCGCAAGATAGTCGCGCTTGGCGAGAAATATAATAAGCCCGTCGTTGCGACCTGCGACGTGCACTTCTTGAATAAAGAGGACGAGATCTACAGACAGATACTCTTGGCAGGTCAGAAATATAAGGATTACGACAGAGATATCGAGCTTTATTATCGCACGACCGAGGAAATGCTCGAGGAATTCTCGTATCTCGGCGAGGAAAAGGCGTACGAGGTAGTTGTAAAGAATACAAATCTCATTAACGATATGATCGAGCCCGATATCCGTCCGTTCCCGAAGGGTACGTTTACTCCTGAAATGGAGGGCGCGGAGGAGGATCTTACGCGTCTCTGCTATGAAAGAGCCAAGTCAATGTACGGTGATCCTTTGCCTGAAATTGTGGCGCAGCGACTTGACAAGGAGTTAACATCAATTATAAATAACGGCTTCGCCGTGCTTTATATGATAGCGCAGAAGCTCGTTTGGTACAGCGAGAGCCAAGGATATCTCGTGGGCTCACGTGGCTCGGTCGGCTCGTCGGTCGTAGCGTCAATGGCGGGTATCTCCGAGGTCAACCCCTTGCCGCCTCATTATTGGTGCCCCAAGTGTCAGTATAGCGGCTTTTCTAGCCCCGATGGGGTCGGCTCGGGCTTTGACCTGCCCGATAAGATATGTCCCGTGTGCGGCACGAAGCTCAATGCCGACGGACACAACATCCCGTTTGAAACCTTCCTTGGCTTCTACGGTGAAAAATCTCCTGATATTGACCTTAACTTCTCGGGAGAGGTGCAGGGCAAGGTTCATAAGTATACAGAGGAGCTTTTCGGCGCGGAAAACGTGTTCCGTGCGGGTACTATCGGCACTCTTGCCGATAAGACTGCATACGGTTACGTTCAAAAATATCTTGAGGAAAAGAATATAAGTCTGCCCAGAGCGGAGATCAACAGAATGGTTGCAAACTGCGTAGGTGTTAAGCGCTCGACGGGTCAGCACCCGGGCGGTATCGTGGTTGTTCCGAAGCAGTATGAAATTTATGATTTCTGTCCCGTTCAGCACCCCGCGGATGACCCGAACTCCGATATCGTAACTACACACTTTACGTTTGAATATCTTCACGATACACTGCTTAAGCTCGACGAGCTCGGTCACGATATTCCGACCAAGTACAAGTATCTTGAGAAGTATTCAAATACAAGCGTTATGGACGTTCCTATGAATGACAAGCAGGTTTATGAGCTCTTCCTTTCCACAAAGCCCTTGGGACTTCGGGAGGGCGAGCTTGACTGTAAGGTCGGCACTTACGGCCTTCCCGAGTTTGGTACGAAGTTCGTAATGCAGATGATCGAGGACGCGAAGCCGAAATCCTTCGCGGACCTTTTGCAGATCTCGGGTCTTTCTCACGGAACTGACGTATGGCTCGGTAACGCGCAGGATCTCATTAAAGACGGCATTTGCGATATTTCCCACGTTATCGGATGTCGTGATAATATTATGAACGACCTTATCGCCTACGGCGTTGATAAATCCCTTTCGTTTACGATCATGGAATCCGTAAGAAAGGGTAAGGGTCTCAAGTCCGAATGGGAGGAAGCGATGAAAGCGTCGGGCGTTCCCGACTGGTATATCGGCTCGTGTAAGAAGATCAAATATATGTTCCCGAAGGCTCACGCGGCGGCTTACGTTATGTCGGCTATCCGTCTTGGCTGGTACAAGGTACATAAGCCGCTTGCGTTCTATTGCGCTATGCTCACAGTTGCTCCCGGCGGCTTTGACGCCGAGATAGTAATGGGCGGCAGAAAAAAGGTTGTTGATACCATAAGACATATCGAAAAGCTCGGCAAGGAGGCGACTCCAAAGGAGCAGGCGTCAATTCCCGCGCTTCAGCTCGTAAACGAGATGTTCGCGCGCGGCTTCAAATTCCTGCCTATAAACATTCAGAAATCCGAGGCGAGCGCGTTCGTTCCCGAGGATGGAAAGATAAGAATGCCATTTTCCGCACTGTCGGGACTTGGTGAGAATGCTGCTGCGAATATCGTTGCGGCTAGAAATGAAGAGCCTTTTTTCTCGGTTGAGGATCTTCAGATAAGAGCAAAGCTGACAAAGTCCGTTGTTGACGTTTTGCGTAACAGCGGAGCGCTTGAAGGACTTGACGAGAGTGATCAGCTTACGTTCTTTTAATAAAACAAAAAAGCATCTGCGAGAATTTCGCAGATGCTTTTTGTATATAAATTTAAGATACAAGCATTTTTGTGTGTGCTTTGCCGCATTCGTAGAATGCGTCGCGATTGATAATTGTTTTTTCGCTTAAATTAAGCTCTTCAAGGGAAATGCAATAAGCGAACGCGTACTCGTCGATATATTTGAGATACGAGGGAACGTCTATTTCGCAAAGAGACGTGCAAGCGTAGAACATACCATTTGAAATAACGTCGATATTATCGGGAATGTAAACGTATTTCAAGTAACGGCAGCCCTCAAATACTCCGCCGCCAAGATATTCGAGATTCTCGGGAAGCTTCACTTCAACCAAGGAATTGCAGTAGGCGAAGACCTTATCGCCGATCTCGCAGAGCTTGTCCGACAGATCAATTTCCGAAAGCCTTCCATCGCCCATAAACGCTCGATCGTCGATGATCTTAACGCCGCGCATCTCGATCGACTTGAGCGACGGACACCAAGCGAACGCATTTTTGCCGATAAACCGAACTGAGTCGGGAAGGGATACCTTGACGATGTCAGCTCTCTTGAAGAATGCCTTATCAGCGACACCTACGACCTTGATGTTTCCGAAAATCACCTCGGGAATTTTAATGTCGCACATATTGGAATCCGCCGTGCCAACTACGGTCGCGAGATTTTTCTCGATAGAATATTTTATTGAGCGATATTCTACAAGCTCGAAATAATTCATATACGACATTCTCCTTCCTTTAGCAATTCTTAATTCATTTTACACCAAAAACGCTCTTTTGTCAAGTTAATTTGTGAAATTTGTGCTTTTTAGGGGAATTTGATGAGCTTTTTGCTTTCTGCTTGTCCATCCTTGGTCTGATAAATAAATATTCGCAAGTCCGTCCGAATATTCTTTTTATTCAAAATAAAAATATTTTTACCGTAGCAAAATAGATTTTTCGACATAAAATGGTAATATAAAAAGCGCCTCGCTAAATTTTGCGATAGGAGTAGCTTTTTAAATTACACATACGGAGGAAAAATTATGCCCGAAAACAGATTTTCATGCGGCGTCAAGGATAATATCGCAATTGAAGCGAACAGAATTCTTGATTCCTGCAAGGACAGAGATTGCTATGAAAACGTAAGGGTGTTTCTTACAGAATGCGGAAATCAGATCATAGAACGCACGAATACAGTAAGAGTTAAGGACGCGTGTATCGCGTGGACGTTTATAGGTCTCGATCCCGTGCAGTTCAACAGAGGCTTTTACACCGTTACGATAAGATTTTTTGTAAAGCTCGTATTTGAGGGCTGCGTTGGCGTTGGTCATTCGCAGGAATTCGACGGAATAGCGGTTATTGAAAAGAAGGTAATTCTTTACGGCGGAGAGAGTAACGTAAGCGTATTCAGAAGCACCCCCGATAACGACGGCTTCTGCGCTATGCCCGAGCCCTGTCATTGCGAAAAGAATCTTCCGCAGGCGGTCGTTGAGGTCGTAGACCCCATCGTTCTTGACGTAAGAGTCGTTGAGCACGTTCATCATTGCGTCTGCCCGTGCTGCTGCTGTGACATTCCCGAGCCCGTTGCCGCAACTCTCTCGGGAAATATGAGCGACGATGAAAACGGAAGATTTTTAGCGGTAACGCTCGGTATCTTCTCGGTTATTCGCATAATACGTCCGTCGCAGTATCTTATAAATGCGCAGGAATATTGCATTCCCGATAAGGAGTGCGTACAGAGCCCCAAGGACGATCCCTGCAGCGTATTCAAGACTATGGCGTTCCCGACGTCCGAATTCTGCATAGGAAATACACCAAATTTACACGGCGGAGAGCGTGGCGGAAAGTGCGGCTGCGGTAGCTGATTTATCCGAAATTCTCAAAAATATTAACCATTCGTACACATAATATTTTTAGCGTATTAATGGTATTATGGTAAAATATTGAATGGTCATAATGAATAACAAAGAAAAGGAGGTCAAAAGTTATGGTAACATACGCAGACGTAAGAGCAGATGTGGCAATTCGCGAATATATAAAGCGCGCGGATGAATCCTTGGCGGCATTGGGCTATACTGAGCATAGCTTTGCTCACGTAACTAAGGTGGCGGTTACGGCCGCTTATATTCTGGAGCCGCTGGGATATAGCGAGGAAGAGATCGAGCTTGGAAAAATAGCTGGATATCTTCACGATATCGGTAATCTCGTAAACAGAGTTGAGCATTCCCAGAGCGGCGCGGTTATGGCGTTCAGAATTCTTGACTGTATGGATATGCCTCCCGAGGATATTGCAACCATAGTTACTGCTATTGGCAATCACGACGAGGGCACGGGCGTACCCGTAAATGCGGTAGCGGCGGCGTTGATCATTGCGGATAAGAGCGATGTAAGACGGAGCCGCGTAAGAAACAGAGAAATTGCCAATTTTGATATTCACGACAGAGTAAACTATTCGGTTGAGGATGCGAATCTTCGTATCAATACCGAAAAGACCGAAATTACTCTTGAGCTGAAGATCGACACCGAGATAAGCGCGGTTATGGATTATTTTGAAATATTCCTGACCCGTATGATCATGTGCCGAAAGGCGGCAGAACGTCTTGGACTTCGTTTCAGGCTTGTAATAAACGGTCAGAAGCTGATCTAAAGCGAATATGAGAAAAGCCTTCGCGGGAATTTGTCCCGCGAGGGCTTATTTGCTTCAAATTTCGGCTTTTCTATTGACAAAAAGGCACAAAAAGAGGTATAATTATAGTAGCGATTTTATTTTGAGGGTGTACTTATGAATAATATAAAGATCAGTATAAAAAAGCTTGACGAGCGCGCGATAATTCCAAGTTACGGAACGGAATTTTCCGCAGGAGCTGACGTGTATGCGCTCCTGGATGCACCCGTTGTGATAAACCCCGGTGAGACTGCTTTTATACATACGGGGCTTTCTCTTGCAATTCCCGAGGGCTTTGTCGGCCTTAATTTTGCCAGAAGCGGTATGGCGGCGAAGAGAGGACTTGCTCCTGCGAATAAGGTTGGTGTCATTGACAGTGATTACAGAGGCGAGCTTATGGTTGCGCTCCACAATCACGGAAACATTCCTCAGACGGTTGAGCACGGCGACAGAGTGGCGCAGATATGCTTCGTTCCTTATTTCAAGGCGGCATTTGACGTGTGCGACACTCTGCCCGAAACGGTACGCGGCGAGGGTGGCTTCGGTTCTACGGGAAAGAACTGATTTTTATGAAAAATAATTATTCTAACGGGCCGCTTATGGCGGTTGACGGTCTTTCGCGAAAATTGTCGGACAGCTTGACCGTGCCAGCGAAAAGAGAAAACAGACAGGTTGGCTTGTTCTATTTCTTGTGGCTTGGAGAACACGGCAGACACAGACCGTACGATATTTCAAAAATAGTTTCGGAGCATGAAAATGCGGGCTATAATCTCGACCCGTCGGTATGGGGACGTATAGGCGCGTATCATCATTGGGGTGAGCCGCTCTACGGATATTATTATTCCTGTGACGAGTGGGTCGTTCGCCGTCATATGAAGCTTATAATTCAGGCTGATATAGACTTTTTGTTCTTTGATACCACGAATGCCGTGATATACGAGAATAATGCGAAGATGGTTATGCGAATACTCGATGAGTACAGACGCGACGGCTTCAAGATCCCGAAGATAATGTTTTATACAAACACGAGATCGGCAGAGACTATCGAGCGGATTTATAACGCAATTTATAAGGAAAATTATTGCCCTGAAACCTGGTTTTGTATAAAGGGCAAGCCCGTTATTATCGGAAATAAGGAAGAATGTCCGTTTGCGTTGCGCAAGTTTTTCAAAATCAAAACTGCGCAATGGCCTAACGAGCCCGACAAGGTCGGCGGCTGGCCGTGGATGGACTTTACAAGACCGCAAAGAGTTTTCCTTGACGATGAGGGTGAGCGCGAGACAATAAGTGTGTCGGTTGCCCAGCATCCCCAGATAAAAATGGGAGATAGCGTGCTTTACGGCGAGACTAGAAATCGCGGTCGCGGTTACCATAACGGAGAGAACGACCCCGATCCCGATGCGTACAAGCACGGCTATAACTTCGCGGAGCAATGGGATTGGGCGCTGAAAATTGACCCACCGTACGTGCTTGTTACAGGCTGGAACGAGTGGGTAGCTGGCAGATGGAATGGCACGCCCGACCGTCCTATCATGTTCGTTGATTGCGCGAATTATGAGTACAGCCGTGATATTGAAATGATGCGCGGCGGTTATTTTGACAATTATCTTATGCAGCTTACCGATTACGTAAGAAAATATAAGGGCGTTGATGAAAACACGACATTTTCAAGCGGCGAGGTTGCCGAGTATTATAACTACTCTGACGGCGATTTTCCGCGCGATTGCGAGGGCTCGGGTACTGTTTATACGAACTATACCCAGAGAAACGCTATAAAGAAGATCTCGGTATGCAGCAGCGGAGAGTATATTTCGTTTACCGTTCAGGCAAAGAATGATATTGACACAAACCGCGACGGCGCGTGGATGAAAATATATATCAACACGGGTAAGGGAATTGACTATGACTTCGTGCTCAATAATACACCAAAAGACAACGGTAAAACGACCCTTGCAAAAATGGGCGCGTATTTTGAGGCGACGGATATAGCGGAAGCGGAATATCGTGTTTGCGGCAATTCTGTTGAGATCAAGGTCAAAAGACAGGCGCTCGGATTGCACAACAGCTTCGAGCTTTGGTTCAAGGTTGCGGACAGCCGTGAGGAGATACGAAGCTTTGAGGACTTCTATATTCTCGGCGACGTCGCGCCTCTCGGCAGAATGAATTACGTATATAAGGCAGACTGAAGATTATTTGAAAGGAAGATATAAAATGACGAAAATTGATATTTTTTCGGGCTTTCTCGGAGCGGGAAAAACTACGTTTATAAAGAAGCTTATCGAGGAAGCGTATAAAGGCGAGAAGATCGTTCTTATTGAAAATGAATTCGGTACTATCGGTATAGATAGCGGATTTTTGCAGGAGGCGGGAATTCAGATAAACGAAATGAATTCGGGTTGTATCTGCTGCTCGCTCGTGGGCGATTTTTCAAAGGCTCTTGCTAACGTTATTGAGGAGTACAAGCCCGACCGTATCTTGATCGAGCCCTCGGGCGTAGGAAAGCTCTCTGACGTTATCAAGGCGGCGCAGAGTGCAACTGACCACGGCGCGGTTCTCAACGGCTTTACGACGATCGTGGACGCTACCAAGTGCAAAATGTATATGAAGAACTTCGGAGAGTTTTTCAATGACCAGGTTGAAAATGCGGGTTGTATCGTGCTTAGTCATACGGATAAGCTCAGCGAAGCGAAGATAAATGAATGTGTAAATATGCTCCGCGAAAAAAATCCCACCGCCGTTATAGTTACGACTCCTTGGGGACAGCTTTCGGGCGATCAGCTTATTTCCGCTATGGAAAGAGAAGACACACTTGAAGCCGAGCTTCATAAGCTTGAGCATGAGCATCATCATCACGAGCATCACCATCACCATCATCACGATGAAGATTGCGACTGCGGTTGCCACGATCACGAGCATCACCACCATCATCACGATGAAGACTGCGACTGCGGTTGCCACAATCACTAGCATCACCATCACCATCATCACGATGAAGAATGTGATTGCGGTTGCCACGACCACGAGCATCACC
>CAZMKU010000024.1:13702-18706 GCA_964567085.1 uncultured Clostridium sp. | reverse complement strand
GGACAAGAAGCAGAAGGAAGCAGTTGAGATAAAGAACAGAGCTGACAGCATAGTATTCCAGTGCGAAAAGACACTTGCTGAGCTTGGTGACAAGGTTGACGCGGCTGATAAGGCTGACGTTGAAGCGGCTATCGCAAAGCTTAAGGAAACAATAAACGGCGGCGATACGGAAGCTATCAAGGCAGATACGGAGGCGGTTGAAAAGGCGTTCTACAAGATCTCCGAGAAGCTTTACGCTCAGCAGCAGGCTCAGGGCGGTCAGGGCTTTGACCAGAACGGCGGCGCGCAGGGCGACGGTCAATTCTACGACGCAAACTACGAGGATAACTCCCAGAAGTAATCTAACAAGCAATCAAAAATAACCGTGGGAAAGGGCAAAACAGCCCTTTCCCACAAAGTAGGTTATAGGAGCATATAATGGCAGATAAAAGAGACTATTACGAGGTGCTTGGCGTCAATAAAGGCGCAAGTGACGCTGATATAAAGAAGGCGTACAGAAGCCTTGCAAAAAAATATCACCCCGATATGAACCCGGGCGACAAGGAGGCAGAGGCCAAATTCAAGGAAGCAAACGAGGCTTACGAGGTGTTGTCCGATAGCGACAAGCGAGCGAAATACGACCAGTTCGGTCACGCGGCTTTTGATCCCTCGGCGGGCGCGGGCGCAGGCGGATTTGGCGGCTTCGGCGGCTTTGACGTTGACCTTGGAGACATATTTGGAAGCTTCTTTGGCGGCGGCTTCGGCGGGGGCTCGAAACAGCAGAGAAGAAATGCTCCCCAGCGCGGCGACGATATTGAAACCAATATCACGATCTCCTTTGAGGAAGCGGTTTTCGGCTGCAAAAAGGAGATCAAATATTCAAGAATGAAGAAATGCTCGGGCTGTAACGGCACGGGCTCGGCAGACGGTAAGAGCGAGACTTGTCCTACCTGTCACGGTAGCGGTCAACGCCGCGTTATGCAGAATCTCGGCGGTATGCAATTCCAATCCACGACCACCTGCGACACCTGTCGCGGTACGGGTAAATACATCAAAACTCCTTGCCAGAAGTGCCGCGCAAGCGGTTTTGAGAAGGAAAGCAAGTCTATTTCAATTAACATTCCCGCAGGCATCGACCACGGCAAAGGTCTCGTTATTCGCGGCGGCGGTAACGACGGCGCGAACGGCGGCCCTACGGGCGACGTTCTCGTTATGATCAGCGTTCGCAAGAGCAGTACGTTCCAAAGAGACGGCTACGACCTCTATTGTGAGGTTCCGATCACAATTTCCGAAGCAACGCTTGGAGCAGAGATCGAGGTTCCGACTCTTGAGGGAACAGAGAAGTATGCTATCCCCGACGGCACACAGACGGGTACGACCTTTACTATAAGACAAAAGGGCGTTCCAATGGTAAACTCCAATCGCCGCGGTGACCTCATTTTCAGAGTTAACGTTGAAATTCCGAGAGGACTTACCGAAAAGCAGAAGGATCTTCTCCGCGCGTTTGCCGATGAATGCGGCGAGAGCAATTACGCAAAGAAGAACAGCTTCTTTAAAAAGCACAAAAAATAATTAAAGGCAGCTAATAATATGACTACAGATAAAGACTACCTTTGCGGCGACTACGGCACGGTTACCGACTGGACACAGATCAAGGTAACCGTAAAAACAGAGCGACTTGACGAGCTTGTTGCCGTTATGAGCATGATAAACAATAACCTTATGATCGAGGACTTAAGCGACATTGACCTCAAGACCTGCTATGGCGATCTTATCGACGAAAAGATCCTCAATGCGGATAAATCCAGGGCTTCGGTTTCATTCTTCGTTCCTTGCGACAGAAGCTTTGCCGACGATCTCGCTTTTCTTCGCGAAAGACTTATTGCGACAAGCTTCGCCGATGCCGAAATCGATATTATCGGACACAAGGAAGAGGACTGGGCAAACTCCTGGAAGGCTTACTACAAGCCCCTCAAGATCGGCAATATCGTAATCGTTCCCGCGTGGGAAAAATATGATGCGCAGGACGGCGAGATAATCGTTCGAATGGATCCTGGCATGGCTTTCGGCACGGGAACTCACGAGACCACAAGACTAATTATCGGACTTCTTCAGAAGTACGTACATAAGGGCGATACGGTTCTTGACGTCGGTACGGGTAGCGGCATCCTCGCTATCTGCGCGGCAAAGCTCGGCGCCGTTGAGTGCAAGGCATACGATATTGACCCTATGTCCGTTCGCGTTGCGAATGAAAACGTAAAGGACAGCGAGCTTTCCCACGTCGTTTCGGTCGCGCAGTCAGACCTGCTCAAGCAAGCGGAAAACGTAGCTGGCGGATACAATATCATCTGCGCGAATATTGTTGCTGATATCATTATCCGTATGACTCCCGACGTGCACAAATTTATGAACAAGGACACAGTTCTCTTGGCATCGGGCATTATTTCCGAGCGCCGCGACGACGTCGTTGCTTGCTTTGAAGAAAACGGACTCCGCATCGTCGAGCTTGCCGAGGAAAACGGCTGGTGCGCGCTTGCGGTGTCGCTTAAATAAAGAATTAAACCACGCGAGCGCGTGGTTTTTCTTTTGGTTTTAATTGACAAATAAAATATAATGTGTTATAATGAAATTGCCAAACCAATTAAATATAGATTTTTCAAGAATTTTCGGTATAGGATAGCTATACCCTTTTGCGCTTTGCCTTGAATTTGATAAAATGCAAATTCCTTTTTGGTAAGGCGATACACACGATTCTTGTCTTTATCTAATTGGTTTGGCGACTATCGGAGTTTGCGTTTTGGTGCGGTTACTTCGGTAGCCGCACTTTTTATTTTGGAGGAAAAGAAAATGTTCAAAAAAATCTTGGCAATTCTGCTATGTATAAGTATGGTTGCGGCGATGCTTGCAGGCTGTAACCTCGACAATACGCTTGATAATGAAACAAGCTCTGCAGAAGCAACGGCAACAGAGGAGCCTACAACAGAAGAGCCAACAACCGAGGAGCCTACGACGGAAGAGCCTACAACGGAGGAGCCTACGACGGAAGAGCCTACAACGGAAGAGCCTACGACAGAGGAGCCTACAACTGAGGAACTTGCAACCGAAGAGCCGGCAGAATGTGCGCATAACTGGCAAGACGCTACATGTAATACTCCAAAAACCTGCTCTTTATGTAATTCAACACAAGGAATTGCTCTTGGGCATTTATGGTTAAATTCAACCTGTTCAGATTCCACAATTTGTTTTTACTGTGATATTTCACGTGGAGAACCGCTCGGACATGATGAAATATATCACTCCGCTCAAGCCCCAACTTGCACTAAAATTGGTTGGGATGCCTACGTTACCTGTTCAAGATGTGACTATTCAACTTATGCTGAACAATCGTATCTAGGACATGATGAAATAAATCATTCTGCAAAAGCTCCCACATGTACAGAAATCGGTTGGGATACTTACATTACATGTTCAAGATGTGAGTATTCAACTTATATTGAACATTCATCTCTCGGACATGATTACGTGAATGTCGGTGATAACTGCAAACGATGTAATGAAACAAAATATAGTTCTGGTTTAGAATTCACACCCATTGATGAAGAAACGTGCTACGTTAGTGGAATTGGAACTTGTCAAGGAATGAATATTTACATACCTCCTGTTTCACCTAATGGTCAGCGAGTAACAAGTATCGGGGATAATGCATTCGAAGGTTGCAGTAGCCTAACAAGTGTAACAATCGGAGATAGTGTTACAAGCATTAGTGAGCGTGCATTCTATGGTTGCACAAGCCTTAAGAACGTATATTATACAGGGAATATTGAAGATTGGTTGAAGATTTCGTTCAGTGATGCTTATTCTAACCCCATGCTCTATGGTGCAAATTTGTACTTTAATGATGAGCTTGTAACTGACGTAATCATTCCCGATAGTGTAACAAGCATAGGTTATTGTGCATTCGAAGGTTGCAGTAGCCTAACAAGTGTAATAATCGAAGATAGTGTTACAAGCATTAGTGAGCGCGCGTTCCAAAATTGCACAAGCCTTGAGAGTATAACTATCGGAGATAGTGTAACAAGCATTGGTTCTAAGGCGTTCTATAATTGCACGAGCCTTAAGGATGTATATTATACAGGAAATATTGAAGATTGGTTGAAGATTTCGTTTAGTGCTTTGGATTCTAACCCTATGTGCGAGGGTACAAATTTGTACTTTAATGATGAGCTTGTAACTGACGTAATAATTCCCGATAGTGTAGTAAGCATAGGCAACTATGCATTCTATAATTGCACAAGCCTTGAGAGTGTAATAATCGGAGATAGTGTTAAAAGCATAGGCGGCACTGCGTTCTATGATTGCACAAGCCTTACGAGTATAACTATCCCCGATAGTGTAGTAAGCATAGGCAACTATGCATTCTTTAATTGCACAAGCCTTGAGAGTGTAATAATCGGAGATAGTGTTAAAAGCATAGGCGGCACTGCGTTCTATGATTGCACAAGCCTTACGAGTATAACTATCCCCGATAGTGTAACAAGCATAGGTAACTATGCGTTCTATAATTGCACAAGCCTTAAGGACGTATATTATACAGGGAATATTGAAGATTGGTTGAAGATTTCGTTTAGTAATTCTTCTTCTAACCCTGTGCGCTATGGTGCAAATTTGTACTTTAATAATGAACTTGTAACTGACGTAATAATTCCCGACAGTGTAACAAGCATAGGTGATTATGCGTTCGATGGTTGCACGAGCCTTAAGAGCATAACTATCCCCGATAGTGTAACAAGCATAGGTTATTATGCTTTCCAAAATTGCACAAGCCTTCAATATAATGAATATGATAATGGTTATTATCTCGGAAATAAAAACAATCCATATTTAGTATTAATAAAAGCTAAAAGCGAGTCGATTACTTCTTGTGAAATTAACGAAAAAACAAAGTTTATATATGGCTCTGCGTTCTATGGTTGCACAAGCCTTGAGAGCATAATTATCCCCAACAGTGTTACAAACATTTATAGT
>CAZMKU010000024.1:0-13602 GCA_964567085.1 uncultured Clostridium sp. | reverse complement strand
ACGTTCTTCGGTTGCGATAACCTTACAAGTATAATCATCCCTGATAGTGTAACAAGCATAGGTTCTACGGCGTTCTTTGGTTGCACAAGTCTTAAGAGTATAACTATCTCCGATAGCGTAACAAGCATAGGTTCTCAGGCGTTCTTTGCTTGCACAAGCCTTGAGAGCATAATTATCCCCAACAGTGTTACAAACATTTATAGTGCTACGTTCTTCGGTTGCGATAACCTTACAAGTATAATCATCCCTGATAGTGTAACAATCATAGGTGATGCTGCATTCAAATGGTGCACAAGCCTTGAAACGGTTTACTATACGGGAACTGAAGAAGAATGGAATAACATGACTATTGGCACAGATAATAATTATCTGGCAAGTGCCACGATTATTTACAACTACAAACCCGAATAAAACTCAAAGCCCCTCGATCGAGGGGCTTTTATCTTACAATCTTATAGTTTTCTCCGAAATCCTCTCAGCTTCCGCGCTATTATGCGTAACGTAAATTACGCTTTTTCTTTTAGCAAAATCAAGCAAGATTTCAATCATCCGCGCGGTCATATCCTCATCAAGAGAAGAGAACGGCTCGTCGAGCAAAAGCAGGGACGCCTCAGTTTCCTCGGCGTAAGCTAAAAATCTCGCGAATGCGACTCTTTGCGCCATACCGCCCGAAAGCTCACTTGGATATTTGTCCTCGTGTCCGTCAAGCTCAACAAGCTTGATATATTTATCTGCAACATCTTTTTTGTTTTTACGCTTTAACACTGCAAGGATATTTTCCGTCACGGTAAAAGAGGGCAGAAGTCTCGGCTCCTGAAACATATAGGCAATTTTGCAGTTGGTCTTAAATTCGCCGCTATCGGCCCTGACAAGCCCCGCCGCGATACCCAGTAGGGTGGTCTTGCCGCAGCCCGACTCGCCCATAAGTACGACCTTATCGCCATCTGCAAGAGCGAAATTAAAGTCCGAAATGACCTTATCGCCACCGTATTTTTTTGATACGTTTACAAATTCGGTCATATAGCCTCACCCACCTCTCTTGAATTTCTTTTTGAAATAGCAGCTCTACGGAAAATTACAAGCATAAGCTTTTCAATTACAATGCTTATTACTACCGCAACGAGTGTCCAGACAAACAGGTCAACCGTTTCAAGATTGAGCTTTGATTCAAATATCTGTTTACCGATAGATACAAGCGGAAGCGAGAGCACCTCCGCGGCGATTCCAGCCTTCCACGCCATTCCCATCGACGATCTTATCGACGACACAAAATAGGGCGTAACCGACGGAATATAGACGTATTTAAGCTTTTGTCCAACGCTCATATTGTAAGCTCGCGACATTTCTATCAGCTTTTTATCTGTTTGTAAAATTCCTATTTCAACTCCCGTCCACACGACAGGGAGCACCACACAAACCGAAATGATTGCAGGCGCAACGTCACGTCCGATCCAGAGGAGCAGCAAAATTATAAACGAAGCTACGGGAGTCGCCTTGAGCACCGTCATAAAAGGCGACAGAAAGCTATGCAAAAGCTTTACCTTTGCCGTGGGAATTGCTATGAGTATCCCCAAAATAACCGCCAATATCAAGCCGACAAGAATTCTTACGACCGATTGCAGGATTATTTTATAAAAATCGGGTGTACTCATTATCTCAAGCAATCTTACGATGACCTCGTGAAACGATGGAAAAAGCAGACTGTTATCAATCAAAAAATAAAGAATATACCATATCCCGACCCAGAACGCCGCGATAAGTATTGCCTTTATGCCTTTTAATACTGTTTTTTTCATTTCTTGTAGTAAATATTTGAGTCGGGGATCTCGTTACCGATAGATGCGGGCGCTACGGAGAAAAGAGTAGCAAAGAATTTATCAAGCCCCTCTGCCATTTCATCGCCGTCAATGAACTTTATATTGCAATTTGGTATTGCCTTTTTGGCAACTCCCTCGTTTGCGAATATATTATGCGCGGCTATAAGCTTCGCGGCGTCCTCGGTGTTTGTATTAACGTACTCGACAGACGCCTTGTATTCTGTCATAAACTGCTCGAATGCAGCCTTGTTATTTTCAAGCCACTCACATCTTACAACTATACAGCCCTGCATAAGCGAGCCCGCAGGGAACGCCTTTTCCCATTCTGCCGTAAGGTCAATCGCCGTATAGAGCTTGTCATTCGCGCTCTTGGCGATAGTAACCATGGGCTCGGGAAGAACCGCAATATCGACCTGACCCGAAACCAACGCCGCGCGAAGATCGGCAGGCTGGGAAAATGCAGTATCAATAATTATATCTTCGCCCACGGTAAAACCACTCGCCTCACAGAGAGCTTCGAAAATAAACGCGGGATTCTGCGCAGGGCAGTAAACCGTTTTGCCGCGGAGCGCGGCAAGACCTTCGGCATCGTCAAGCTCCACCTTCCCGCCGTTCACAACAACGTAAAGCACACCGAGAGTGTTAACCGCCGCGATCTTTACCTTGCCGCCCGTTTTATTGTAAACGTTGGCAGCCGCGTTGGTGGGAAGCGCCGCGATGTCAATATTTCCGCTGATAAGACCGCTAAGTATGTTCGAAGCATCGCTCTCAACCGAAATTTCGGCATTCGTAAACGCTGACGTCTTGTTTTTAACGTCCTCCATAAGCTTCGCCATACCGAAGCCCGTAGTTCCGTTGAGCACGGAAATATTTATTTCGTTGTCGTACTTTTCCTGCGTTACGTTGCCGTCTGACTCACTCTTGTCGGACTTATTACACGATACGAACGCCGTAAGGGAAAAAAGCATACATACACATAAAATTAAAGATAAAATTCGTCTTTTCATAACCGCTCCTTTATAAATAGCTTTCAAGCATTTTTTGTCTGTTTAAAATTAAAATGTTTTTACCGTTCTTTTGAATAAGCCCCTCGTTGACCAGCGTATCCATCGCTCTATAAAGCGACGCGCGGCCTATATTGAGAATATCGGCTATAGAATTCATAGGCAAGGGAAGTATAAAATCGTCACCTTCGCTCACGGAATCAAGATACCTCGCGAGTGCGCCCTCAGGGGTCTGCGCGGTAATATACTTTATCTTTTTGTTAAGATAACAAATTCTGCCCGAAAGAAAGCTTATATAGCTATACGTAAATCCACGATCGTTCTCAATAAGATATTTAATTCCTTCAACCGAGATTTCAAGCATTTCTGTCCTTTCGTGGGCGATGATATAGCTCTCAAACGCCGAATCGCCAAAAAGATTCGAAACTCCGCTCATATTTCCCGCGCAAAGCTTTCGAAGCATCACGCCCTCGCCCTTTTTGGAGGAATAAACGTCAGCAGACCCGGATACGATTAAAATGACACGCTTCTCGATATCCGTCGGTGACAAGATCATATCTCCCCTTGAATACCGCCTGATATTACAATAGCCCATATCAATGATATTTACAAGATTTTGTCCGTCCGCAGAGGAAAATATATTGTTTTTCTGAAGGTAAAACAACACCTTTTCGTTTAAATTTTTTGTTGAATTCATATTACACCTCGCAAAGTGTCTCATATGGTACACATTATATCATATTTTGAGCAAATTGTCAACATATTACGTCAACCCTTATAGAGAAAAAACCTTGGAAATCAAATTGTAAATATTATGTTAATAAATCAAATCTTAATGTCGTTTTAATAAATACTAGTGTATAATTATATTTATAATAATGCTTTTAACAAATTGCACACACATCACTTTGGAGGGACTATGTCGGTTCTTATTACAGGCGGCGCTGGCTTTATCGGCTCTCATACTGCGGTTGAATTTCTAAATGCGGGCTATGACGTTGTGATCGTCGATAATTTTTCAAACAGCAAGCCCGTCGTTCTTGACAGAATAAAGAAAATTACTGGAAAGAGCTTCAAGTTCTACGAGGTTGACATCCTCGATCGCGACGGACTTGAAAAGGTATTTATCGAAAACCCCGATATTGACAGCTGCATTCATTTTGCGGGTCTCAAGGCGGTTGGCGAATCCGTAAAGTTTCCGCTCTCTTACTACTACAACAATATTACGGGCTCGGTAACGCTTTGTCAGCTTATGAAAAAGTACAACGTAAAAACTATCGTTTTCAGCTCCTCCGCAACGGTTTACGGCGATCCCGAGGAGGTACCGATCAAGGAAACCGCACGCGTTGGTAACGCAACAAATCCTTATGGCGAAACAAAGGTGATGATCGAGAGAATCCTCTCTGACATTTATCTTAGCGACAAGGATTGGAATATCTCTATTCTTCGCTATTTCAACCCCATCGGCGCGCATGAAAGCGGTCTTATCGGTGAGGACCCAAAGGGAATCCCCAATAATCTGCTTCCTTACGTAGCTCAGGTTGCAACGGGTAAGCTCCCATTCCTCCGTGTATTCGGCAACGACTACGATACACACGACGGCACGGGTGTGAGAGACTATATTCACGTAGTCGACCTCGCGCTCGCTCACCTCAAGGCTCTTGAATCCATCAAGAAAAGGCGCGGCATTGACTATTTCAATATCGGCACGGGCATCGGTTACTCGGTTCTCGACGTTGTAAGCGCGTACGAGAGCGCGTCGGGTAAAAAGATCAACTACGTTATCACAAATCGTCGCGCAGGCGATATCGCGGAATGCTATGCCGATCCTACAAAAGCAAAGGAAATTCTCGGTTGGACTGCTAAATTCGATCTTACGGATATGTGCCGCGATTCTTACAATTGGCAGAGCAAAAACCCTGACGGATATACGGAATGAATATAGAGAAGAAATTTTTCGATAAAACCAAGAATAACGAGGACGTATATATCTATACTCTCTCAAACGATAACGGTATGTCGGTCTCAATTTGTGAATTCGGCGGCGCTATGGTAAATCTGCTCGTTCCCGACAAAAACGGAGAGATATCCGACGTGGTATGCGGATACGATAAGCTTTCAAGCTACGAGGAGCCCGACGGTTATCAGGGCGCGCTCATCGGCAGATGGGGAAACCGCATCGGAAAGGCAAAATTCACGCTCGACGGCGTTGAATACAATCTTTACAAAAACGACGGAGATAACCATCTCCACGGAGGCAAGGTCGGCTTTTCACACAAGGTTTGGGATAGCTCAACTGCCATGGGCGAAAATTCCGCGTCACTGATGCTTAATTACTTCTCGCCCGACGGTGAGGAGGGTTATCCGGGCAATCTCAACGTCCGCGTAACGTATACGCTTGACAACGACAATACGCTTTCTGTTGATTATCACGCGACCACCGACAAATTGACGGTTATAAATCTCACAAACCACTCTTATTTCAACCTCAAAGGGTTTAACAGCGGCAAGATATTTGATCACGTTCTTACGTTTAAGGCAGACAGATTTCTTCCAACGAACGCCGAGCTTATCCCGACGGGTGAGATAAGATCGGTAGAGGGTACGCCCTTTGATTTCAGAGAACCCAAAGCAATCGGCCGCGACTTTGATTTAGGCGACGTAAATATCGGCTTTGCTAAAGGATATGACCATTGTCTTGTATTTGAAGACAATCTTTCGGACAACGAAACAAAAATCTCGGTTTTCGAACCTTCAAG
The DNA here is from genome assembly GCA_964567085.1 of uncultured Clostridium sp. GTDB lineage: Bacteria > Bacillota > Clostridia > Oscillospirales > CAG-272 > SVTX01. The sequence goes on along the minus strand of CAZMKU010000024.1, from coordinate 8,022 downwards.
TGAAAGACGCATGGAGGTTTACACAAATCAGCCCGCCGTGCATTTCTATTCGGGTAACTTCCTCGTTGACAACGGATACAATTTTAAAGGAGATTACGTAAAGAATCTCCAGTGCGCCTTCTGTCTTGAAACAGAGGTAATGCCCGACAGTATGAATCACGAGGGCTTTACCAACTGCACGCTTTCACCGAGTGAGGAATACTCAACCTTTACAAAATTCAGATTTATCTGGTAATTTACGTCTGATAAAAATTTAAGCCCTTGTTTTTCAGCAAGGGCTTATTTGTTTGCTCTCGAATACGACCGCGCCGTCCTCTACCTTGGCGATAAGCTCGTCGCCCGACCTTATCTTGTTCTCGTAATAGCTTTCGATATATGCGTCTTCAAATAGATTTGTTACAAGCCGTTTTATCTCTCGCGCGCCGTATTTTTTGTTCGTATTATTACTGATTATCAAATCAACTACATCGGGAGAATAATCAACCTCGACTCCGTTATCGCGAATATTTCCGCAGCTGTCGTCAAGCATCTTTTCCGTGATCCTGCGAATTGCATCATCGGATAGATAATTAAAAACGATAATATCGTCAATTCTGTTCAAAAACTCGGAAGAAAAATGCTGCTTGATTCTTTCCTTGACTGCGGAACGATGACGCTCAAAATTCAATTTCTCGCTGTTTGCGAAGCCTACGGGGGCAATACCTCCGTCTCCGTTCCCAATATTTGAGGTCATAATTATAACGGTATTTTTAAAATCAACCGAAACGCCCTGTGAGTCCTTGAGAGCACCCTCGTCAAGCACCTGCAGAAGCAAATTGAAAATATCCTTGTGAGCCTTCTCTATTTCGTCGAACAGAAGAATGGAATAAGGCTTACGCCTTATTTTCTCGGTAAGCTGACCGCCCTCGTCATATCCGACGTATCCGGGCGGCGAGCCGATCAGCTTGGATACGCTGTGCTTTTCCATATATTCGGACATATCGAAGCGTATTATATCGTTCTCGCTCCCGAACAGCTCAAACGCCAAGGATTTTGAAAGCTGTGTTTTTCCTACGCCCGTTGGACCCGCAAAGAGAAACGAGGCGAGCGGTCTCGACCTGTTTGCAATTCCCGATCTCGACCTCAGCAGCGCGCGTGAAACACGCCTTATAGCATCCGACTGACCTATAATGCTTCTGCCAAGATTTTCAGATAGGGAATATAACCGCTCCTTTTCGGTGCTCATTATATGAGACAGGTGTATTCCCGTCCACAAGGACAAGGTTTTCGCAATATCGTTTACCGAAAGCTCGATCCTCGGAGCCTCGCGACTCGGCTCGCCGTCTGTATCCAACTCATCCGAAAGCGCTCTTTCCTTATCACGCATCTCGGCTACTCTTGCAAAATCCCCATCAAGCAAGGCAGCATTTTTCTCATGCTCCATAAGCTCAATTTTACTTTGCAGTCTTACGCGATCGCCTTTTTTTGCAGTGCTTATCTTCAAGCGTGATGCCGACTCGTCAATAAGGTCAATTGCCTTATCAGGCAGAAATCTGTTGCTTATATATCTGTCCGACATCGAGATCGCGGCGCGCACGGTCTCATCGGATATTTTTACGCCGTGATATTCCTCATACTTTGGCAAAATTCCTCTAATTATTTCAAAAGCCTGCGCCTCGGTGGGCTCATTGATATTTATCGGCTGAAATCTGCGCTCAAGAGCGGAATCCTTTTCAATATGCCGTCTGTACTCAGACAAGGTCGTCGCTCCGATGACCTTTAATTCGCCTCTCGCCAGAATGGGCTTAATAATATTCGCGGCATCGAGCGCGCCCTCCGCCGCTCCCGCCCCTACGATAATATGAATTTCGTCAATAAATAGGATAATATTATTTGCTTTGGTAACCTCCGAAATAATACCCTTAAATCTTTCCTCAAACTCTCCGCGGTATTTCGCCCCGGCTATCATCGCGCCGAGATCAATTGAATAAATTTCCTGATCTGCGAGCCAATCGGGAACGTTTCCGTCCGCTATTCTTTGCGCAACGCCCTCAACGATTGCGGTTTTACCGACACCCGCTTCACCTACAAGGCAGGGATTGTTCTTGGTTCTTCTCGACAGTATCTGAATTACTCGCAGGCTTTCCTCCTCACGCCCGATAATTGGGTCGTATTTACCCATAGCTGCCGCTTTGGTCATATTTTTTCCGTAAAGGGCAAGCATTTTCAGACCCTTTTTGTCCTTCGAGGAATAATCGCTGTTCTTATTCGCTCCCGCTTCAACCTCGGGATAGGTCGAGAAATATATCTCGATACTATTTCTGATCTCCCCTATATCAGCTGCGATAAGCTCGAGTATCTTATTTGCAACACAGCTTTTGTCACCGAGAAGCGAGATAAGTATATGCTCCGTTCCAATATATCTGTGGCCGCGCGATATGATCTCGTTTGACGCCTGCTCGATTATTCTACGGCATCCCGGCGTCATATCCTTACTCGTAATATGTCCGTACGTTCCGATTCCCGAGATCCTTTCGATCTCATCTCTGACCCTTGTATAATTAACCCCGCTCTTTGCAAGCAATTTGGTTGCCACGCAATCCTTGATTGACAGAATACCAAGCAAAAGATGCTCGGTGCCAACGTACGAATGTCCCATTTCTCTTGCAATTTTCAAAGCTGAGGTTAGAGAATTCTGTGCCTTTACGGTAAATTTATCTGACATTCTGACCCTCCGCGTTCACTCGTTGCCAACAAGTGAAATTTGCCTTTTCAGATTGCTCTGCGACCCTTGACAAAATCATTCAGCTTCCGCGCTCGCAGCTTGTCGCACATCTCCAGACTCTGCGGCTTTTGAATTTCACTTGCATAAATATATGTATTCATAAGCTCCATATATAATGTATTGACCGTTTTTATATCGAATGAGAAGGGAAGCGAGTCAGCGCAGCCCACCGACATAGCGAGTCTTATATCCGACAGAAGCGATAGCATCTCCTCCTCTCCGCAAAATGAGCAGTATTCCATAATTCCTATGCTCCGCCACGCCCTATTGATTACTGCATTATTGTTGCCAAAGATATTGCTTTCATATTCCTTTTCAAGCGAAATTAAATATTTAATGAAGTGTATTATTTTTTCCTTGGCGTTGTGTATTGAAAGAGAAGGGGAAGGGATATAATCAACAATAAAATAATTACCCGCATTCTGCGAATATGTATACATTGGGTATATCTTTATCGAATGAGCATCCGCGCGTCGCTTGACCTTTTTGATTTCACCAACGCCTGAAATACCCGGAAGATACAGAGCGACAGAAAATTCTGCTCCGTGACCGCTATGCAAGGGGAAGGGCGAGAGATATCCGCGCTCGGGAGAATACGCGAAATCAAAATGCGTATCAAGCAGGCTCTCCGCCTCGCTTGAGATCTTATAAGCCTCATCAATAGCATTTCCGCAAAGCAAGGACTGAATACAGAAGGTATCAAACCCGCCGATCGAAATACTCAAGCTACATGGCTCGTTGAACATAAGCGCGCGGTCGCTGCCCGCTCTTATAAATCCGTTGTCTATGTATCCTTGCTCTGCATACGACAAAAGGCTCTCATCGGTTAAGGCGTCTCCCGAATGAAATCCATAAGCCTCAAGCAGACGCTTTGCTTCGCTCACGATTTCACTCACCGCGCGACGCTCCTCCGTGACGTTGAATTTCTGATTTTCAACGCTCCTGAAAATTCTGACTCTTGACCAGAGCACGTTTACGCTATCATTACCGTCAGTATTATACCAAGACATATTTTTTCTCCTTTTTATGTATCCATTCTTTTGATTTCATCGCGAATCTGCGCGGCAAGCTCGAAGTTTTCCATATCAACCGCGCGGCGAAGATTACCTCGGAGAGACAAAATTCTTTGCTCACGCAAAAGCTTTTCACTGTATCTGCGAGGCATTTGAGACGACGTTTTCTGATATTCGACGTCCCCGAAATAATTTGTCTGCTGACAGTCCGAAAATGCCGTATAGCACTCGGGACAGTTGAAATATCCGCGCTTGAGAACGTCACCGACGCTGATCTTACACTCACGGCAAACTACCGACGAATCAATATCCTCCTTGCAGTAATACATAAGATTTTCATTGTGCGCAAGCTCATACAGATAAGAGGTAGGGGAATATCCTCGCTCATCGGAGTCTGCAATTCCAAGATAATCCCTCGAGCTGCCCTTGATTATCGAGGCGCAGGAATTGCAAAGAGAATGGCGCGTACGGTCAAGCTCCGTATAAAAGACAGTAGCCTTTTTTATTTTGCATTTTTCACATAACATTATTTTAAATCCTCCTTTTTTGCTATGCAATTACATTTGTCCGTAAGTTTAAAATCAAAAGACTTACTAAATTCTGTTTTTTTAATCTTTGCTGTTTTATTTTACACTTTATTTATTGAAAATGCTGTCACAATATGTTAGAAATTACAGTTCATCAATTATTTACATTTACAAATATTCCCATTGAATTGACATTATTTGATAAATAATGTATAATTATATTATAATGGGGTGAAAGGTTTTTTATTAAAACCACTAAATCCCTATATACACAGATCGGAGGCCAAAATGAATAAGAATTCTACTATCGGAAATAAGAAGATCGCCTCTCTGTTTGACTGCGGAACATTCGTTGAGATCGGCGCTTATATAAAGAGAGGCGCGGATGATTCAGCCTATGACGGCGTGATTTGCGGGTACGGCTCGGTATCAGGCAAGCTTGCTTTCGCATTCGTTCAGGATAGCGACAGAACAAAGGGAGCGTTTGACGAGACAGGCGCTAAAAAGATCTCTATGCTCTACGATATGGCAATAAAAAACGGCGCGCCCTTAATCGGCGTGTTTGATAGCGCGGGCGCGGTGATTCTTGACGGAAGCGCGGCGCTCTCGGCTTACGGTGGCTTTATGGCAAACGTTGCGAAGGCTTCGGGAATCATCCCTCAGATCGCAGTAATCGACGGAGCTTGCACAGGTCTTTCGCTTTGCGCCGCAGCGATGTTTGATATAACCGTCAAGGTTGAGGATAAGGCAAAGACCTATATTTCGTCGACATCAATGAATAATGAAAAAGCAATCAAGGTATCCGTCAGCGCCAAGGACGAGTCCGAGGCGTTTGCGACAGCGCGCGAGCTTGTTGAGATACTCCCCCAGAATAACAACGATAACGCGTGTGTTATGAGCGGCGACGATGCAAACAGACCCTCCGTAACCGTCGGTCTTACGGGCAAGACTCTTTGCTGTGAGCTTTGCGACAACGGAAGGTTCATTGAGCTCTGCGCTAATATCGGTAAGGAGCTTGTATGCGGCCTTGGCTTCTTTGGCGGCGTGCTTTGCGGTATCGTTGCATCAAATAATGAGGAGAACGCGGGCAAGCTCACCTGCGACGGTGTCAAGAAAGCATCCGACCTTATATCCTTCTGCGACAGATTTAATATAAGCGTTGTGACTCTCGTTGACTCCGAAGGCTTCTCGGAGCGTATTTGCGCTACATCCTCGGCGGCGCTCGTATCCGCATATGCAAACTCAACCGTACCCAAGATAACCGTTGTGTGCGGCAAGGCTTACGGAGCAGGCTTTACGCTCCTCGGCTCGAAGGCGATCGGCGCGGATATTGAATTCGCTATCGATAGCTCGGTTATCAGCGTTATGTCTCCCGAGAGCGCGGTCGCTTTCCTTATGAACGACGAGATCACACACGAAAAATCCAGAGCCGACGTTGAAGCGGAATGGTGCGAGAAATACGCGTCTGCCGTATGCGCCGCAGAAAAGGGCGATATTGACGACGTGATCGCAGAAGCAGAGGCTCGCGCTCGAATCTGCGCGGCTCTCTATATGCTTGAATCAAAGGCTGAGACACACCCCACAAGAAAGCACTTCAAGGTGTCCTTCTGAAACTCATGGGGGTAAGCTAATATGAAATTATTTAGAAAAATAAGCGTATTCGCATGCTTAATTATGGCATTGAGTCTCATTTTCTCGGTTTGCGCGCTTGCGACCGAGGCTGAAACACGACTCAGTGAAGCGCAGCCCGAGAATTTCAACGAAAGACTCGAATACGCGCTTCAGGGCACTGTTACGGGTATGCTCATGGTGTTTGCTGTGCTCACGCTTCTCACTCTTATTCTTTATCTTTCGAAGGTTATTTTTTACGATATACCTCATAAAAAGGATGAAAAGAGAAGGGCAAAAGAAGGATCGGCGGTAAAGCCCGTCACGCCCGCTCCCGCAGAGGAAGCCCCCATCGCGCCGCAAACGGACGATACGGAGCTTGTAGCGGTTATAACCGCGGCTATCGCGGCGATGCTCGAGAGCGAAGAATATAAAGACGAGTTCAAAAGCGGCTTCCGCGTGGTTTCCTTCAAAAAGGCGGGAAACAGCGGCGCTTGGAACAAGAAATAATATCACGAAATTCAGAAAGGTTGGCTATATATATGAAAAGATTTAACGTAACCGTAAACGGCGTCACATATGACGTAGTAGTTGAAGAGGTATCGAGCGAGGCTTCCGCTCCCGCAACGCCCACAGCTCCCATAACTGCGCCCACACCCAAGGCAGCTCCCGTAAAGAGCGGCTCCGCAGGAACGATCAAGGTCAAGTCACCTATGCCCGGAACGATTATGAAGGTAAACGTTGGCGTTGGCGACGCGGTTAAAAAGGGCGACGTTCTTTGCGTTCTCGAGGCTATGAAAATGGAGAACGACATTTCCGCGCCCGCTGACGGCGTTATAGCATCCGTAAACGTACAGAAGGGCTCTTCGGTTCAGACTGAAGAAGTAATTATAACTCTCAACTGATAATTCCCAAGTTCAGAGAAAGGACAAAACATAATGTGGAATACTATTCTTGAAACGATCAAGACCTTTATTCAGAATATGGGAATTGCACGGCTTTTCGAAAACGAAAACTGGTGGAAGTACGTCGTTATGTATGCAATCGCTTGCGTGCTTATCTATCTTGCTATCGCTAAAAAGTATGAGCCTCTGCTACTGCTTCCGATCGCTATCGGTATGCTCCTTACCAATATCCCCGGCGCGAATATGTTCCACCTTGATATGTGGATCCCCGCCGCGGGTGAAAATTTAACCGTTCTCGAATCGGTTAAATTAGCGGTTTCCGAGGGCGGTCTTCTCGACCTGCTTTATCTCGGCGTTAAGCTCGGCATATATCCTTGCCTTATATTCATAGGCATCGGCGCTATGACCGACTTCACACCTCTTATTGCAAATCCCAAATATTTTCTTATAGGTGCGGGCGCGCAGTTAGGCGTATTCGTTGCCTTCGCTGCTGCGTTCCTCACAGGCTTCTACACACTTGGTGAGGCGGCTTCCATCGGTATCATCGGCGGCGCGGACGGCCCCACGGCAATTCTCGTTACCAAGACCCTCGGCCCAACGCTTCTCGGCGCGATAGCCATAGCGGCATACTCGTATATGGCGCTCATACCGCTTATTCAGCCTCCTTTTATGAAGATGATGACCACAAAGAAGGAGCGTCTTATAAAAATGCCCAAGCTTCGCGAGGTATCGAGAACGGAAAAGCTTATCTTCCCGATACTCGTAACCTTTATCGTTGGTCTTATCGTTCCCGACGCGCTCCCGCTTATCGGTTGCCTTATGTTCGGTAACATTATTAACGTTTGCGGCGTAACGGACAGAATTTCCAAGACAGCGCAAAACGAGCTTATGAATATCGTAACTATATTCCTCGGCATAACGGTAGGCGCAACCGCAACCGCAGAAAACTTCCTTGATATAAAGACGGTTGTGATCATTCTTTGCGGTCTGGCGGCATTCTGCGTATCCACAATGGGCGGTCTTCTTACCGCAAAGATAATGAACTGGATCTCGGGCGGCAAGATCAACCCCCTCATTGGTTCTGCAGGCGTATCCGCGGTTCCTATGGCGGCGCGCGTGTCCCAAGTCGTAGGGCAGAAGGAGGATCCCACAAACTTCCTTCTTATGCATGCTATGGGACCTAACGTTGCAGGTGTTATCGGCTC
>CAZMKU010000023.1:1968-18828 GCA_964567085.1 uncultured Clostridium sp. | reverse complement strand
GACCAGGGCCTTATGTTCGGCTACGCTTGTGATGAAACTCCCGAGCTTATGCCCCTTCCTATTTCCTTGGCGCACAAGCTTGCAAAGCAGCTTACTGCAGTCAGAAAGAACGGCACCCTTGACTATCTCCGTCCCGACGGTAAGACTCAGGTTACCGTTGAATATCATGATGACAAGCCCGTTCGCGTTGATACCATCGTCGTTTCCTCGCAGCACAGCGATGCGGTTCCGCTCGAGGAGATCAGAGCAGACATTATCGAATACGTTATCAAGCCCATAATTGACGAAAAGCTTATGGATGACCAGACGAAGATATACGTAAACCCCACGGGCAGATTCGTAATCGGCGGCCCTGCGGGCGATACCGGCCTTACAGGCAGAAAGATCATCGTTGATACTTACGGCGGATACGCCCGTCACGGCGGCGGCGCGTTCTCGGGTAAGGACCCGACGAAGGTTGACCGTTCGGCTTGCTATGCGGCAAGATATATCGCGAAGAATATCGTTGCGGCAGGACTTGCATCCAAGTGTGAAATTCAGCTTGCTTACGCTATCGGCGTAGCTCGTCCCGTTTCCGTAATGGTTGATACCTTCGGCACGGCAAGGGTTGACGAGGCAAAGATTTCCGAGGCGGTTCAGAAGCATTGCGATCTTCGTCCCGCGGCTATCATTCGCGACTTTGATCTCCGCCGTCCTATTTACTGCAATCTTGCGGCTTACGGACATATGGGCAGAGACGCGTCCGAAGCGCCTTGGGAAAAGCTTGACCTTGCGGAAAAGCTTAAGGCAGAATTCTAATTTATTTAAAAGTTTCGCTCAAGCCTTTTCAAAGGCTTGTGGATTCCAAAGGCGACGCCTTTGGTCGCACGTCGCAACGCGCGAAACACCTTTTATCGTTATAGAGCGCCATGAAAGGGTGAATTTCGGCGCGGCCGAAAGAGGGGAAACACACAAGTGGAGGTTTCCCCTTTTGTATAAGAGATATTTACCGCTGCACGATAGTGGTATTGCTTTTGGCAGTGGTATTACTGCTTCGCAGTAGTTAAAATTTTTCGCGGAGCAAAAAATTTTAAGGGAGGAAGCATACGTGGAGGAATACATAAATTTCGACAACGACATAAGAGACAAGCTCGAAAAGCTCACAGGCTGTGTTGAAGGTATTATTTATGCCAACGAAGAAAACGGCTATACCGTGTGCGACCTCGGTACGGATGACGATGACATCGTGACTATTACGGGCATTATGCCGTATCTTGCGGAGGGCGACAGATTGACCGTCTGGGGCGAGTGGAAGCATAACGCGAAGTACGGCCGTCAGTTTTCGGTAACGGAGTATGAAAAGGAGCTTCCCGCAAACGCTATGGCGATTTTGCGGTATCTCTCGTCGGGAGCTATCAAGGGCGTGGGTAAGAAGACTGCGCAGAAGATAGTCGACGAGTTTGGTGACAACACTCTTGACGTGCTTGAAAACCACCCCGAGTGGCTTTCGGATATCCCCGGAATGAGCCGAAAAAAAGCCAAGGCGATCTGCGAGGAATTTAAGGAAAAGGCGGGCATTCGCTCGGCTATGATATTCTTCCGTGAGTATTTCGGCGCGGCGCTTACTATCAAAATTTATAAAAGATGGGGAGCGGCGGCGATCGACGTGGCAAAGGCGAATCCGTACAGACTTTGCGAGGAGATCGACGGCATCGGCTTTGAAAAGTCCGACAGTATGGCTCGAAGGCTTGGAATCGAGCGGAATTCGGCGGCGCGCTTGTCAGCGGGAATTTTGTACGTGTTAAACAACGTCGGCGCGCAGAACGGACACACCTGTCTGCCACGAGAAATTCTCGAGAGTGAGGCGGCAAAGATACTTGATGCCGACGGCGATTGCGTTACGGCGTGTGTCGAAGGAATGCTTGAGGTCGGCAAGCTTAAAAATTATCGGCTTGACGGCGCGGAATATATTTTCGACAGCCACTCGGATTTTTGCGAGAAATATATCGCGCGCAAGCTCGTGCTTCTTGACAAGGTTTGCCCGAGAGTCGATATTGCCGACGTGAACGCCTTTATCGCAAAGGAGGAGGCATATAACGGATTTACCTACGCCGCGCTTCAGAAAAGGGCGATAGCATCCGCGCTCGACGGCGGAGTTATGATACTTACGGGCGGCCCGGGTACGGGTAAAACCACTATCGTAAAAGCCTTGCTCGGTATTTTCGGCAGTATGGGAATGAAGGTCGCGCTCGCCGCGCCCACAGGCAGAGCGGCAAAGAGACTTTCCGAATCTACCTCGTGCGAGGCGAGAACCATACACAGACTTCTTGAATACGAATTCGGCGGCGACGGAGAGAGTGAGCGGGGCTTCCGCAGAAACGAGACGGACCTGCTTGACGAGGAGGTTATTATTATCGACGAGGCATCAATGATAGACAGCTCTCTTATGTGCTCGTTGCTCAAGGCAATAAAGCCGGGCGCAAGACTTATCCTTATCGGTGACGCGGATCAGCTCCCGAGCGTTGGCGCGGGCAACGTGCTCTCCGATCTTATAAGATCCGAGCGTTTTTCGACCGTTCGGCTCAATGAAATATTCCGTCAGGCAGAGCAGTCGCTTATCGTTACGAACGCCCACGCGATAAACCGCGGCGAGCTGCCGAATATATCAGTTAAGAACAACGACTTTTTCTTTCTCCCCCGTAGAAACGACAGGGAAATTTCCGCGACCGTGGTTGAGCTTTGCCGCACAAGACTTCCGAGAGCATACGGCGAGATGGGTGAGGCGGCGCAGGTCATTTCTCCCTCGAGAAAGGGCGAGGCGGGCACGGAGCATCTGAATATAATGCTCAAGGACGCCATAAATCCGCCGTCGCGGGATAAAAAGGAGCTTAAATATCGCGAGGTCGTGTTCCGCGAGGGCGACCGCGTTATGCAGATAAAGAACAATTACGAGCTTGAATGGTGGCGCGACGACGAGAGCGCGGGAATGGGTGTTTTCAACGGCGACTGCGGAATTATTCAGACCATCAATCCTGCGGAATCCTATATAGAGATCTTGTTCGACGACAAGATCGTAAGATACGATACGTCTTGTATCGACGAGCTTGAGCATTCCTACGCTATAACTGTTCATAAATCGCAGGGCTCGGAGTATCCTATTGTGGTAATTCCGCTCTACCGTGCGGCGCCCATGCTCCTTACGAGAAATCTCTTTTATACCGCCGTAACTCGTGCGCAGAAAATGGTAATACTCGTAGGATACGAGGACGTGATTGAAAAAATGGTTAAGAATAATAGCTTTGCAGAGAGATATACGTGTCTTGTCAGCAGAATAATAAATGAGTAAAATGAAAAATTCTAAAATAAAAAACGCGGCAATAAATCTGCTGTTTCCGCCCAAATGTATTATTTGCGGCGAGAGGATAGCGGTAATGTCGGCTCTGACCGAAATCGTCTGTGTGTGTCGGAGGTGCAGAGCGTCTTACGAGGGCATATTTCTGGAGGTCTGTCCTACGTGCAATTTGTCCGTTAGCGCGTGCCGTTGCGGAGTGAAGCGCGGCAGAACGGAAATTTCTCCCTTGGCAAAATGCTTTTTCTATAAGCCGAGCAAGGAGAATTCGGTTGGAAACAAGGTCATTTTCGCGATAAAGCACACGGACGATAAAAGAATAACCAAGCTTTTGTCCCGCGAGCTTTCCGATAGCGTGATAAGTATGCTGACAGCCGAGGGAATAGAGCCGAATGAATGTATTTTTACGTTCGTTCCCAGAAGAAAGAGCGCGGTTTTGCGAGACGGCTTCGACCAAGGGGCAAGGCTTGCTCGTTATACCGCGAAGGCTTGCGGAAATGAACGCGGAGCGAAATCCGTATTTCGGAGATTTGGAGACAAGGAGCAAAAGAAGCTTGCGGCAAATCAAAGAGAGAAAAATCTTCAGGATGCGCTCGGAGCGCGCTTTATGGCAAGAAGGGCGGTTGAGGGCAAAAGCGTTTGCGTTATTGATGACGTCGTGACAAGCGGCGCGACTATGCGCGCGGCGGAGAAGGCGCTGCTTTCTTGGGGCGCGAAAAGAGTGGTTTTCGCTTGCGTTGCAAGGACGAAGGGTGAATAAATTGTGAGTGCAGAGAATGTTTGACATTTTCTGCACTCTTTTTGTACTGTTAATTTGATTTTTCTAAATTTGCTGCTTCTAATAAAAACGAAATCGCAAATTCACATCCCTTTAAAAATGCTTTTTTTGCAAAAATTGCTTCAATATCACACAATGCATCAACAAAGGTTTCCACTGCGGCTTTTTGATCTTTGTTTAGTAATGCATTTGCTTTTTCGTGTAGCTCGGCGGTCTTTTTGGTAAGGCGGCGCTCCTCGTCCGTATTAATTGTGGCACATTCGTCCAAAAGATACTCAGTCCATAGCTTTTCAAGTGTTTCTTTCATTGTAGTACTCCTCCAAAAATTGCATCTAAATGGATGCGCATAATTATTATAGCATTCATTTGAATGCTTGTCAAGCATTTTTTTGAATGCAGTGGTATAATAATTTTATAAGACAGTATTTTTGAATTGGAGAAAATATATGTACGTTTATCAAAGGCTAAAGGACACCCGAGAGGACTTGGACAAAAAGCAAGAGGATATTGCCGCCGTTTTGAATATTACAAGACAGCAATATCAGCTTTATGAAAGCGGAAAAAGGGAAATGCCAATGCATCATTTCGTAATCTTGGCGAAATATTATAATGTTTCGCTTGATTATCTGGCTGGACTTGTTGATACACCGAAAAAGCTTAAATAAATATATTCGTATATAACAGGTGGTCGTTGTGTTTTGATGGCGGCTTTAATCAAAATTTATCAATAAAAAAAGGGCAGAGAATGTTTTGACATTTTCTGCCCTCTTTTGCGGCCAGACGGATAGCGCGGTCGCAATTTTTGTCTTGATGCGTCATTTTAGGCGATTTTATCCCTCAAATATAAAAAAAGAATTGACTTTTATAGGCGTTATGGTGTATAATTACTATGTATAAATATAATGAGTTAATTATGTCTATAAATAAATTTATGAGGTGGGTTAATTGTTCAAGAAGATAATTCTTTCAAGAGACATAGGAATAGACCTTGGCAGTGCGACCGTGCTTGTTTACGTCGAGGGAAAGGGTATAGTTGCCCGCGAGCCGTCCGTTGTGGCGATTGACAATTCAATAGACAGAATCATCAAGGTTGGCCGCGAGGCGCAGCAGATGATAGGCAGAACACCCGATAATATTCAGGCTATGCGCCCCTTGAAGGACGGCGTTATAAACGAGTACGAGGTTACACTCAAGATGCTGCAGTACTTTATCCGTCGTTCCTGCAAGAATACTCTTTTGGCTCCGAGGCTCGTTATCGCCGTTCCGTCGCAGATGACCGAGGTCGAGAGACGCGCTATCGAGGACGCGGCGCTCGAGGCGGGCGCAAGACGCGCGTTTTTGCTTGAGGCTCCCATCGCGGGTGCTATGGGCGCGGGACTTAATATTGATACGCCCGTCGGTAATATGATAGTTGATATCGGCGGAGGCATCACCGAGATCGCGGTAATTTCTCTTGGTGGCATAGTTGAATCAAAGTCTCTCAAGGTCGGCGGAGATCAGTTCAACGAATCTATCGTTCGTTATGTGAGAGATAAGTATAACGTGCTTATCGGTGAGAGAACTGCGGAGAGCGTTAAGATCGCCATAGGCGAGGTGTTCGAGCACGCCGATGCCCGAATCGTTGAGGTGAAGGGAAGAGATCTTTCTACGGGTCTGCCTAAGGTTATAAATCTGAGCTCCAAGGAAATGATCGAGGCGACGTTCCGTCCTATGACTACTCTTATTGACGGAATCTGTGAGGTAATTGAAAAAACTCCGCCCGAGCTTGTCGGAGATATTTTACATAACGGAATCGTGCTTGTCGGAGGAGGCAGCCTTCTCGGCGGACTTGACAAGCTCATCGCCAAGGTTACGGGCATTGATACCTACGTTGCCAAGAACCCGGGGGATTGCGTGGTTCTCGGAACGGGCTTGAGACTTAAATCTATGAAGAAGATCGGCGAGGACGCCGACGGAAGAAAAAAATAATTTAATTTTTGCGCGGAGATATTTTTATGAGTTACGTTGTAAGAAATGTAAAGCACGAGAGAGTGTTTAATATTTTTGAGGATATATGCGCGATCCCTCACGGCTCGGGTAACGAGAAGGGCGTTGCGAAATACATTGTTGATTTCGCCGCTAAAAGAGGAATTGTCGCTCACGTTGATGAGCTGGGCAACGTATTTTTGAGAAAGCCCGCAAAGGCAGGCCTTGAGCAGCTTGATGCCGTGCTTCTTCAGGGACATACGGATATGGTTTGCGAGAAGAATTCCGACGTCGAGCATAACTTTTTGACCGACGGTCTTAAGCTTTTTTATCGCGACGGATACATCGGAGCTGAGGGTACGACGCTTGGCGCGGATAACGGAATTGCCGTGGCGTATATGTTGGCCCTTCTTGACGAGGACACAAAGCCTGCGATTGAGATGCTCTTTACGGTCTGTGAGGAAACGGGACTTGAGGGCGCGCGCGGCTTTGATACTGACAAAATTACCGCTAAAAGGATGATAAATCTCGACAGCGAGGAGGATTGCGCCGTTACCGCGGGCTGCGCGGGCGGACACAGAACGGAATTTGAGATTCCTTTTGCTACCGACGGAGACGTTTGCGCGTATAAGCTCTCGGTAAAGGGGCTTATGGGCGGACATTCGGGCGCGGATATAAATTCGGGCAGAGTGAGTGCGGTAAGTCTTATGGGCAGACTTCTCTCGAAGCTTTACTTGGAGTGCGGTATTTCGCTTATTGATATTACCTGCGCGGGCAAGGACAACGCGATCGCGCGCGAATGTTATGCGACTATCGGAATTGACGGCAACGAAAAAAGCGTTATAGAGTCGATTCTGGGCTTTGAGGAAAGCGTTAAAAAGGAGCTTTGCCCGCTTGACTCGGGCTTTACGGTTACCCTTGAAGACCTTGAATGTGAAAAACAAAAAATAGACTCCGTCACCACACAGAAGCTCATCGGCTTTATGTGTATGGTAAGGACGGGCGTGCTCAAGATGAGCAACGATATCGAAGGCCTCGTTGAGTTTTCGAGAAATCTCGGTATTATCGAGACTTGTGAGAGCAAGATAGTGTTCTCGTTCTCGACCCGATCTTCGCTTGAAGCCCAGCTTGATTTTTCGCAGCGCGAGCTTGAGCTTCTTGGAAAAGTGATTGGAGCGGATGTTTCTCACCATTCCCGTTATCCCGGTTGGGAATATATTCCGCAGTCCACGCTTCGCGACGAGTATATTGACGCTTATGAAAAGCTTTTTGATACAAGACCCACGGTTGGAGTTATCCACGCGGGACTTGAATGTGGAATTATTTCGTCCAAGACGGGCGGCAAGCTGGATATTATTTCGGTAGGTCCGAACCTTTTGGATATTCATTCTCCCAAGGAGAGGGCGGATGTGGCTTCTGTACAGAAGATCTATGATGTTTTACTTGAAATTCTTTGCAAATAATTTAATTTATAGATAGGAATAATTATGAAAACTTTAAATAGAGATATACTTAAAGCCTTGATCGAGGCCGAGGCAAACAAGGATCTTGCCGAGAGCAAGATAGGTCACGCCGTAATTATGGTAAAGCAGGGCGACGAGCTCGTATATTCGGGCGTGTTCGGTGAAAAGCATATTGGTAAGGGAGACGCTCCGACTGAGGACACCCTGTTCCGTTTGGCGTCTATGACAAAGCCCATAACTGCTACGGCGGCTCTTATTCTCGTTGACAGAGGTCTTATCTCGCTTGACGATAAAATTGAAAAATATCTTCCTGAATATAAGGACCTCGAGATCGGCAGACTTGACGAGAACGGAAATATCGTTATCGTGGGCAAAAACCCCACGCCCCCGACAATAAGACATTGTCTTTCGCATTCCAGCGGTATCGGCTCGATGCCTCTCGGTGACAAGCTTTTCTCTATGATGGGTGTAAACAAGGACACGACTCTTGCTAAGGTCGTTGACCATTACGCGAGTCAGCCCATCGCGTTTGAGCCCGGCAAGGCGGAATTTTACAGTCCTATGGTCGGTCTTGACGTGATCGCGAGAATAATCGAGCTTGTGAGCGGAATGTCGTTCGGTGAGTTCGTAAGAAAGGAAATAACCGAGCCTCTCGGTATGAGCGATACGACCTTTGCTCCCACGGCAGAGCAGTGGGAAAGAATGGTAGGACTTCACAACCGTGTTGACGGCAAGAGCGTTGACGCGCCCGCGGACGAGGGCTGTGTTTTCGGCAATTTCCCCGTTACGTACACGTGCGGCGGCGCGGGACTTGCATCAACCGCGGCTGATTATATGAAATTTGCGGAAATGCTTCTCGGTGATGGCAAGAGGGGAGACGTAAGAATTCTCTCCGAGGCGGCGGCTAAGGAAATGAGAACGCCTCAGCTCCCCGAGTCCGTTATGCCCGTGCATCAGATATGGGGCCTTGGCGTGAGAGTAATTACTATGGATTGTTACGTGCGCCTGCCCGTCGGCGCTTACGGCTGGAGCGGCGCGTACGGCTCGCACTTCTGGATCGATCCCGTAAATAAGGTTATCGGCATATATATGAAGAATTCCTGGTATGACGGCGGCTCGGGAACGTATACGGGCGCAAGGCTTGAGGAGATCGTACATAATTCGTTTAATTAAAATATAGGCGGCATTTTTTGCCGCCTACCTGCTTACATAAAAGCAGGGGAGGGGATGCTATGGCTAAGGTAAATTGGAAGGGCGGAGCCCTGCTTGCTCCCGTGCCTCCCGTTATGGTGAGCTGCGGAGATATGGAAAATTCGAATATTATTACCGTCGGTTGGACGGGAATTATAAATACTATCCCTCCGAAAACCTATATTTCCGTGCGCAAATCCCGTCATTCTCACGGAATTATTAAGGAGAGCGGTGAGTTCGTCATCAATCTTACGCCCACAAATCTTGTTCGGCAGGCGGATTATTGCGGAATTTATACGGGCAAGAAGGTCGATAAATTCAAAAAGTGCAATTTTACAAAGGGCGAGGCGCAAAATGTTTCCTGTCCTTTAATAGATGAATCTCCCCTGTCTATCGAATGTCGTGTTTTTGATATAATTGAGCTTGGAACTCACGATATGTTCTTAGCCGACATCGTCGGCGTTGACGTTGACGAGAGCATAATCGACAAGAACGGAAAGCTCCGTCTTGATAAGGCGAATCTTACGGCGTACGCGCACGGAGAATATTTCGAGCTTGGCAAAAAGATAGGTTCCTTCGGCTTTTCTGCGGCGAAGAAGAAAAAGAAAAAATAAATTTGAGGTATATAAATGTCTAATATAAAAAACACGAGAGTTGAGCTCCTGTCCCCTGCGGGCAACTTTGAAAAGCTCCGCGCGGCGCTTCTTTACGGCGCGGATGCGGTTTACTGCGCGGGTCAGAGCTTCGGTATGCGCTCGGCGGCCGATAATTTTACGAACGAGGAGCTTTACGAGGCGGTAAAATACACTCACGAGCGCGGTAAAAAGCTTTATCTTACGCTCAACACCATGCCCCACGGCGACGAATATCCCGAGCTTTATAAGTTCCTTGAAAGTATCAAGGACGCGGGAATTGACGCGTTTATTGTCGCGGACCTCGGCGTTATGGCGGCGGTAAGAAAGGTTATGCCCGACGCGGAAATTCACGTGTCGACCCAGGCGAGCATAGTTTCGCCCGAGGCGGCGCTTGCTTATGTTGCTATGGGCGCGAAGCGGCTTGTTTTGGCGCGCGAGCTGAATTTTACGGAAATTCGCGCTATTAAGGACGCGCTTCCCTGTGGCATCGAGCTTGAAGCCTTTATCCACGGCTCTATGTGCGTGTCGTACAGCGGAAGATGTATGCTTTCGAATATGCTCACGGGCAGAGATGCCAACCGCGGCAGATGCGCCCAGCCCTGCCGTTGGGGATATACTCTTTACGAGGAAAAGCGTCCCGATATTCCGATTCCGATCGAGGAAAACGATCTCGGTACGTTTATTATGTCCAGCAAGGATATGTGCACGGTCGAGCATATCCCCGAGCTTATCGCGTGCGGTATAGATTCCTTCAAGATCGAGGGCAGAATGAAGTCCGCGTACTATACGGCGGTCGTAACGAACTGTTACCGAATGGCGATAGATTCCTATCTTGCCGATCCCGAAAATTATGAGCTTGATTCGAGGATCCTCGGCGAGCTTGACAGCGTTTCGCACAGAGAATACGCGACGGGATTTTACCTTGACAAGCCGTTCGACAACGCCCAGCTCTCGTCTACGACGGGTTACATAAGGGAAAAATCATATTTTGCGACCGCGATTGAATATAATGATGAAGATATAGAAAGGCTCGTATCAAGCGGCCTTGAGATTGAGAACGAGGGGGGCAGACTATACCGCTTCTCGCAGAAAAACAAGGTCAAGGTCGGCGACAAGGCCGAGATCATCTCTCCCTCGAGGATCGGCGTTGCCCTTGACGTAAATGAAATTTATCTTGATTCGGGCGAGGCGGCGGAATCCGCGCCGCACCCGTCCCAGACGTTCTGGGTGAGAGTGCCCTTTGCCGTTCGTGTCGGCGACATTATGAGAGCGGCAAACTAAGGAGAAAAAATGTTTTTTATAGAAATTATGAAGGCTATACTCTTCGGCATTGTCGAGGGTATAACCGAGTGGCTTCCCGTAAGCTCGACGGGGCATCTTATATTGCTTGACGAGTTTATAGCACTGAACGTCGCGCCCGAGCTTTCGGACGCGTTCCGAGCGGAGTTCGGCAGTATGTTTGAGGTGGTAATTCAGCTCGGCGCGATCATGGCTGTCGTGGTTCTGTTTTGGGGAAAGATCAATCCCTTTTTGAACGGCAAGGGAACGCCCGAAAGAAAAGCTTCCATAAATCTCTGGGGAAAGATCATTATAGCCTCGATCCCCGCGGCGTTTGTGGGAATAGTGGGTGATAAATTGCTCGAAAAATTCAGCGGAAAAGACATCGACGGCTGGATATTTAATTGGCAGGTCGTGGCGATAGCGCTTATCGTGTACGGCGTCGCGTTTATCGTGATCGAGCGGATCTGTCGAGCAAAACAGCCCGGAGCTCAGACTCTCGAGTCTCTGTCGTATCGCGACGCGATGCTCGTCGGCTGCTTTCAGGCGCTCTCGATCGTGCCGGGAACGTCTCGCTCGGGCTCGACGATATTGGGCGCGAGATGCATCGGTATTTCAAGAGAGACCGCAGCGGAGTTTTCCTTTATGCTCGGAATTCCCGCGATGCTGGGAGCGAGCGCGATAAAGTCTTTCGGCTTCTTTAAATTCGTGCTTGAAAATGACGTAAGCGTTCCCGCGCTCGCGTGGATAGTGCTGGCGGTGGCGAGCGCCGTCGCTTTTGCGGTGTCCATGATAGTGATAAAATTCCTTATGGATTTTGTGAAGCGCCATAGCTTCATCCCCTTTGGAATATACAGAATCGCCCTCGGCGCGCTTGTTATAATTTACTTTAGTATAAAGGGTTAAAATGGAAAAATTAAAAATCAGATACCCCATAATCGTTGAGGGTAAATACGACAAAATAAAAATCAACTCCATCGCCGACGCTTGCGTGCTGACGACCGACGGCTTTTCGCTCTTTAAGAACAACGAAAAGCTTGCGGTTATACGTAAGCTTGCGGCGGGCGGAAAGATAATAATTATGTGCGACAGTGACGGGGCGGGCAAGGTTATAAGGTCACATATAAGCTCTGCCGTGCCAAAGGAGAACATAATTCAGCTCTATACTCCGCAGATAAAGGGCAGGGAAAAGCGCAAGGCTCACGATTCGAAGGCGGGTTATCTCGGTGTTGAAGGCGTCGACGCGGATATTTTGCGCGAGCTGCTTGCTCCGTTCGCGGATGAGAATTTTGAGATGCGCGGTGCCGATATAACCAAGCTTGACTTTTACAACGACGGACTTACGGGCGGGAGCAACAGTCGAGAGAAAAGAAACAAGGTTGCCGAGATTTTGGGGTTGCCGAGGGATATGACGCCGAACGCTATGCTTGAAGCTATCAAGGTCGCGTATAGCATGGACGAATATAAATCGGCAGTTGATAAAGCAACCAATAGTTAATAATACGGGCGAAAATATCACTCGCCTGTATTTTTTTGTGAGGGCTTTCCTTGGCGGAGAGCGTCCCGCGCTCGCGGATCGTTTGGAGCAAACAAATATTTATCCTCGCTCAGAGGGGGAGAGCTTTATTGTTTTCGCGCTCGCGTTTATAGGCCGTTAAAAGTGCCGATTTGCGCAAGCGCTTCGCGCCATTTTCTCGGGCTCTGAAAATCTTGGGGATTTTGCCGCTTTTCTCGGCGTTTTCGGGCTTTTTTTATCTCGAAAACCGCTTTGAAGGCGTGAAAAAAACCGAAAAATTTAGAATATATCACAAAAATCAGACCTCAATTTTGTTGATGCTCACGATATTTAAATGAATTTGCACAAAATTTCGCCATCTCTTTTGGGCAAAATGTAAAAAAGTAACTTTTAAGGCACAATTTTTAATATTACCTATTGCAAAAATTTATTTTTCGTGATATAATAAACTGAATACACAGACTTACACTTTTCGTTTGTGAAAAACCTTAAGAAAGGATTTTTTGTAATTATGAAAAAATTACTTATTTGTTTGTCACTGGTGCTTGCTCTCGTGCTTACGTTTGCGGCGTGCAAAAAAGACGATGAAACACCCACAGTAACGACAGACGAAGTAACAGAGGCTCCCACAGAGGCTCCCACAGAGGAACCCACGGAGGAACCCACAGAGGAGCCTACGGAGGAACCCACAGAGGAACCCACAGAGGAACCCACACAGGAATGCGCACACCAGTATCCCGATGAATGGACGGCTGATGAATCCCTTGAGTGCGCTGATGAAAACAGACTTTACAGAGTTTGTACGGCTTGTGGCGAAAAGGAAACCAAGGCTGACACATGCTCCTTTGGAGAATGGACCGCAACCGAAGGCAAGCTTTGCGCTGACGAGGACAGACTCACAAGAACCTGCTCCAAGTGCGGCAAGGTTGAAAATTCCGCTGACGGCGAATGTACATACGGCGATCCCGTTGTAACGGACGCAACGTGTGAAGCAGACGGTCTTTCCGTTATCACATGTACAAAGTGCGGTAACGTTGAAGAAGAGGTTCTCCCCGCTCTCGGCCACGCTCTTAACGAAGGCACGGAGTGGAATGTTATCGACGCTCCTACTTGTGAAGAGGTTGGTATGGGCTCAGGCTTCTGCGCTAACTGCGAGGAATACGTTTACGTTGAGCTCGAGGCTCTCGGCCATGACGCTAACGAGGCAACTTGTACGGAAGCATCCGTATGTGCCACATGCGGTGAAACAGTAGCTCCCGCTCTCGATCATTCCTACGAGACGTTTGAGAATCTCGCTCCCACGTGCACAGAGGTTGGTTACGTAGCAGGCAAGATCTGCTCTGTTTGCGGCGACACGGACGGCACGGACTTCGAGGTTGTTCCCGCAACAGGACACGACCACAAGTGGGCAATCACAACTCAGCCTACGTTTGCGGCAGAGGGTGAGGCTACGGGTACTTGTGCTTGCGGCGACGTTCAGACGATGCCCGTTGCAAAGAAGACCCCCAAGCTCGTTTATACCGCAGCTAATATTCTTGCGGGCGAAAACGTTAAGCTTGAGAGCGTTGTTGTTACTCCCGGCGCGGCAGATTCCGACGTTCCTTACGTAACACTCACGGCTGACGCATTCGGCGCTAACATTGAATTCCTTCTCGGCGAAGGCCAGAAGTTCCAGGACGTTATCTCTGTCAAGTACCGCGTATCCGCAGACATTATCGACTTTGCGGCTACTCGTGACGGTTACTTCACGATCAACGGTCTCGACTTCTACGGCAGCGTAACGGGCAAGAACACGGTTGATTATAATAATGAAGCAACTGCAGGCGAATGGGCTCTCCTTACGATCGACCTCAGAAAGAGCCAGATCAGCATCGACGGCGTTGAGTTCGACATCCTCGACGGCGAGGCTATTGAGACGCTCAAGTACGTTCTCTTCAACGGTTACAAGGAAGGCACGTCCATTGACGTAAGCTACGTTGCATTCTTCGACACGGTTGAGGATGCAGAGGACTATGCGGGCACACAGGGCGAATTCGCAACACCCGTTGTATACACGGCTACAGAAAAATCCTATGGCACAACACTTAACAACACCAACGGCACCGGCGAGTACGGTGCCCCCGGTGTGTTCTTGAACGAAAAGAATAACAACGGCGTTACAGTTATCAACTGGAACGGTAGATTTTATAACAGCCTCAACCTCAAGGTTGAAGGTGCTCTCACGATCGAAGGCGCGGTAGAGAAGTTCGTTTACTCCTTCGACGGCGGTATGACTTGGCTTGATTTCGCTGCGGACGATATCGTAGTTACAGTTGATGGTAATACGGTTAGCTACTCCGCAATGTTCGACTTCAACAACCAGGACGGCAAGACAGTTGATCTCCGTATCGCTGCAATACTTGGCACAGAGGGCAAGGAAATTAAGTTCGCTTCCGTTCTTAATATCAAGAAGCTTGCGCTTGTAAAGGCTAACCCCAACGTTGTTGACGTAAACCTTCTCACAGCTGCAGGTAACCAGGAGGGCAACGTCGTTGCTGAAAACATGGGCGACTACGTTCACTACACAGTAAGCGGCGCGAAGCCCACTATCTCTCTCTTCAATGATGCTGAAGGTCTTGACGTTAAGCAGTATATGCTTATTAAGTACAGAGGTAACGGTACAGGCTACGGTACAAACTATGACTTCTATCTCACAGTTAACGGCACACAGATGATCGGTGGTAAGAAGTACAATGCTAACTGGCTCAACCTTACACTCGATAACACGTGGAACTACATCATCGTTGACCTTTCCAACAGCGGTGCAATTGACGTAAGCAAGATCAATACTCTTACCTGGACGCTCTTTGACGCAAAGGCAATCGGCGCGGCTAACGGCGACTGGCTCGACATCGCGGAGGTTGTATTCTACGATTCCTACGATGCAGCAAAGGCTGTTGCTAACCCCGACGGTAATTTCATTACAACAACAGAAAACGGTTCTACGTATACGGGTCTTACATACGGCGCAATGGCTACGTATAACTATGCAACAACACAGGCAACTCCCGCAGTTGTTAAGGGCGCTGACGGTCTCCTTGATTCCGTAACGCTCGTAGCTCCCGACTATATGTTCGTATTCGTAGTTGCTCCTACGTCCAATGTTGCATTCACAAATACCGACATCGGTGTTAAGATCGAAGGCTACGACATCATGTGGACAATTACAAACGATGTAGGCAACGGCCAGTACCTCATTGGCTTGCCCATTCCCGAGGGCTTCGTAAATGGCAAGGAGTACAATGTATCTCTTGTAATTAAGTCTAAGACGAACTCCGAAATCGTTGAGCTTGACTCCTTCACGCTTATGAGAGCTCCTGAGGGTGTTACGATTAGCGATACGGTTGGTTTGAACGACGGCAAGTTCTCTCTTGGTTCAACGATCGGCGTTACAGCTTCCGCTTCGGGCGCTAACGACGTTGTAGCTCTTTATCAGGGTGATACACTCGTAATGTACTACGGTGCATATTCGGGTGCAACAGGCTTCGCTCCCAACGGTGGTGCGAACGTTACTATCGCTGATGCGACTCTCGCGGCTCTTGCGACAGAGGGCACGTACACCATCAAGCTCCACAGCGGCTCCGTTAACGGTGCGGTTGTAGCAGAAGAGAGCATTAGTATTATTAAAACTTATGAATATACAAAGTGGACTGCTCGTGAAATCGTTGAAGCATGGAACAAGAGCTGGCAGTTCAATAATCCCGGCCCTGCTAACGGCTACGACTGGGGTATTAAGGCGGAGCTCGTAGTAAATTCTGACGGTACGGAATACGCAAGACTTACAACGCTGGGCACCGCGAATATCGGTTGCGGTAGATTGTTCTTGGCTAAGCTCGATCAGACGTACACGGGCGGCGGCTTCGTAGGTATTAAGTACAGAAACTACACAGGTGGATCTATCCCGATCTGGTGGGGTACAACGACTAACCTTTCTGACTGGTCGGCGAAGGTTACTCTTTATACGGCAGCAGGCGGTTGGCACCGCGGTACTAATTGGAATGCAACGGTTCCTTCCAGCTTCGTTATCTTCAACCTTGACTTCTACACAGGTCAGGGTGACGGTAAGACGCTTGACGTTCAGTATATCGTAATCGGACCTACGGGTGCGGATGCGAACGCTGACGAATCTAAGGCATTTGATTCCGTATACGGTTGGTAATTCAAATTGTATAACTAAGCTAAATAAAGCATTCAGGCGGGAGCTTCGGCTCCCGCTTGTTTTTTTCTCTTGTGTCGGAGAAGGCTTTTGTTTGCTTTTGATTTGTTCATTATATACAGTTAAAAATCGTAATTTTGGACATATTATCTATTGCCAAAATTGAGATTTTATGATATAATTACAGTAAGGAACTGTGCGAAGATTTACTCGCACGAAAAAAACATTTGAAAGGATATGATACCTATGAAAAAATTACTTATCGTATTGGCTTTGGTGCTTGCGTTTTCTGTAGTTTTCGTCGCTTGTAACAAGGACAAGGGCGATGACGTTACAACAGATGCGCCTGAAACAACAGCCGGCGAAGAGTCTTCTACAACGGCTGCGGGTGGTGAAACCACGACCGAAGGCAACGGCGAGACTCCCACGGAAGAGCCCACAACGGAACCCGACGGCGAAACCACGACCGAAGGCAACGGCGAGACTCCCACGGAAGAGCCCACAACGGAAC
>CAZMKU010000023.1:0-1868 GCA_964567085.1 uncultured Clostridium sp. | reverse complement strand
CCGACGGCGAAACCACGACCGAAGACGATGGCAACACTTCTACGGAAGAGCCCACGACGGAACCCGGCGAGGACCTCACGGACGACGACACAACGACCGACGGCAACGGCGAGACTCCCACGGAAGACTCCACGACGGCTCCCAATGATACAACGGAAACCGAAGCTCCTGCTCAGGAAACGATTCCCTATATCGGCGCTTTACACTCAATCAACGGCTTGGGACCTAACGGCAAAAAATTCACCGCATCAAACGCTTATTCTAGCTATTCTCCTAATACAAACAACCCCGACGTAACAATCTTGCCTCCTCTTTCCGAAGATGCATTTGATTACTACTGCAGAACCTTCACAATCGGAGGTTGGGCAATTCTTGAAGGCGGTCAGGGCGACTTCGTATGGTCTGATGACGGCGGTAAGACCTGGAAGGCTGTTGACGAGCAGACCTTGAGCGATTCCGCCTATGATCTTGCACCCTTCGCGACTGTGGCAAACATTAAGAATCTTAGCATATTCGACGCAGACTTTACGATCACGATCGATCTTTCCGATTATGAAGATGACGAATACGTTACTATCTGGGTGGGCAGAAAGTCCTCGTCGGGAGCAGTACAGGCGATCTTCAAGTTTGGAGAGGTTTGCGTTGGCGACGAGGTTTACGTTCCTGAAACACACGAAGAGTGCGATCACATTTCTTTTGATGATGTTACGAATCCTATTACTATCGTTTCCTTTGACGTGTGTTCGAGCTCTCACGGCATTACTGATGCCGCAGGTCGTACGGACAGACTCAGAGTTTGGAACTACGGTACGGTTACAGGTGATTCCATAGGTAATAACACGATTCGCCATACGTGGAATAAGGTACTCCGTTTCCTTGAAAAGGATAAGGCGATATCAGATCACGTATTCACTATTGAAGGCTGGACGGGCTACAACAGCGCTCTTAATGAGGCTAATATTACGTTCACCGGTGAGGTTTACAGAAACGGTGAGCTTTTGAAGACGGCAAACGGTTACACTGTTCCTCAGGCTAGCAGACCTGATATCGCAACGGCTACAGGCTATGCGCATTTTAATGCTTATAAGCTCTGGCTTGGTGTGGCAGACCTTGAGAGCGGTGACACGGTTCACATCGTATTGACATATACGGACGGCGATGTAACGACAAAGTACTGTATTAAGGACTTTACGATTGAGTTCGTAGCTGATGATACAGACCTTACTTGCACGGATAATCCCTAATAACTAAAGCGAAAAATCAATTCCCCCGCGGAAAATCCGTGGGGGAATTTAAAATAATTGCTTTTGTCGAGTAAAAAGCATTGAAATTTACAAATATTTATGATACAATAATAAGGTAATATCTACCCGTGGCACAGCCGGATAGCGCGTCAGACTCCGACTCTGAAGGTCAACGGTTCGAATCCGTTCGGGTAGGCCAAAAAACAAGAGAGGGCGTTGCCCTCTCTTGTTTTTTAGTTTATTCATTAAGGATCGAACCGTCGCAAATTCTTTGAATTTGCATGTTTTGCGGATTGATTACGCGGACTTTTGGATGAACTCTGCCGCAAAACTGGGTTCTAAATCCGTTCGGGTAGGCCAAAAACATTTTGGGGGAACAAAGTTCCCCCAAAATGTTTTTCGTTTTACTCATAGGATTCGAACTGCAACACGGATGTCGTCGGTAGACATAAACAGATTCGAACTGTATTTATATATGGGAGAAAAAATAATTTTCAAAAAGTCAAATTATTTTGAAAAAAGTCTTGACAAAAGGGGTATAATCTGCTATAATGATTGAGCGTTAAAAAATTGGGGCATCGCCAAGCGGTAAGGCAACGGACTCTGACTCCGTCATTACCGGGG
>CAZMKU010000022.1:0-19218 GCA_964567085.1 uncultured Clostridium sp. | reverse complement strand
AAAGAGTGGTGCTCTTTCCGCATCCGGAAGGACCGAGAAGTCCTACGAGCTTGCCGTCCGGGATCTCAAACGTGAAGTCATTTACCGCAATAACCTCTTCGCCTGATTTCTTGTTACGGCTGGGGAAAATTTTTGTCAAATTCTGCAATTCAACTTTCATTCAACCTGAACCTCCTTGAAAGTCAGTCTTTTTATAATTTTTTATTTTTCGTCAAAATAAAATTCAAAATTAATATTTTGTGTCGCGCACGGCTTCCTCGTGTATCTTTTTCTTATACTCGAGAAGCGCCTCCTCGCTATCGAATATTCTCTGGCTCGCATAGTCAACGACCGCCGTATCCGATATAAGATCGTGTATTGCGGAGTTGGTTTTCGTAACGATTATAACGACTATCTGAAGAATAGCTATCAGAGCAAGCACTACAAAGCCAACGATTCCGAGAGAGCCCGAGAGTATCATTATCACGATAAATACGGGAACCATAGTTTCCATCGTACATTTACCGAGTATCGAGCGAATAAACAGCGCGGGAGTCGACATTTTAACTCCGTTGGTGCGAACCACGGCAAGACCGAAGATCTTTTTGCCCAGAGTCCGTCCGTTTTTGAATATAAGCGGCAGGACGAATTCAAGAATTATCATCGCCACCAATATACTGATTGAAATGAGGAGGAGCGGAAGCGTCTGTACCATGGCGTAAGCGCGAATTACCTCCGCATCCCGATTCAGCTCCTCGTTCGCCTGAGAATAAAGCTGCTTCGTTTCCTCGGGAAGAGCGTCAAGCTCCTCCTGCGTTATATCAAAATCAATACCGTATTTTGCCTCGTATTCCGCGTACGCGTCTACAAGAGTCTGATAATGAGCGTCGTAGCCGAGTACGGACGACAATATAAGTCCGATGCAAAGCACTACCAGGAAAAATGCCAGCGCATCGCACAAAAACGCGGAAAATCTCTTGAATATTCCCGCCTTTTGCAAATCAATCATAAAACAAGTCCTTTCATTAAAACGCAAACGGAACAACGGCATACGTTTCGCGGTATGTATTCGGAGCAAAAAGCACGCCTTCAAGCGCGAAATTTGCAAAGTACTCCCTTTGCGTAGAATTCATCTATATATATAATACCACACAATTTTACAAAAAACAACCGTTTTTTAAAAAATCGGCAAAAAGCACATACAGTTGGGAACTTTTTCGGAGGGTTGCAAAAAATCTTGAACAAATTGAAAAAGAAAATTCCACAAAATTAGTCAACAAAAGGTTTAAAATATAACTTGTTGTTGTTTTTTGTTGAATTTTCGGGCAAAAAATTCCTTGAAAACCACTTTTTTGCTTATATTCCCCCCAAAAAATCACACATTCAACCTATGCAAAATGTCCAAATGGGTATAAAAAACAAACAAAACTCACACCGCCTTATTGACACGTTTTTCATAGTATGATATAATTAAAATAGGAATAAATTTGCATCTTTTGACACTTATCATCACAATTGGAGAATGTTGTATGAAACGAATTTTTACAGCTTTTTTGCTTGTTTTGGCAATTCTGCTTGCATCCTGCAATTCAGACGGCGCCACAACGGGCGTAGGATCTGCTACCGACGAGGCAACAAGCAGTATCGAGACCGAATCCTTCGGAGATGGATCAACCGAGACCGAAAGCAGTGAGGACGACTCTGCCGAGACCGAAAGCAACGAGGACGACTCTACCGAGACCGAAAGCGGCGAGGACGACTCTACCGAGACCGAAAGCGGTGAGGACGACTCTACCGAGACCGAAAGCAGTGAGGACGACTCTACCGAGACCGAAAGCAGTGAGGACGACTCTGCCGAGACCGAAAGCAACGAGGACGACTCTACCGAAACCGAAAGCACCAATAATGACGAAGACGATGCGGAGCACACGGACTCGGACAACAACGGCTACTGCGACGACTGCGGAACGTACGTCATCGTTACGGTAGACTTTTACTCAATTAACGACCTTCACGGAAAAATTGAGGACACGGACTCGCAGCCCGGCGTAGACGAGCTTACCTCTTATTTGAAGAGCAGAATGGATATTGACGACTACACGGTTTTCTTATCCGCGGGCGATATGTGGCAGGGCGGCACAGCCTCAAACGGAACTCAGGGCAGGATCGTCACCGAATGGATGAATCATCTCGGTTTCGTGTCAATGACGCTCGGCAACCACGAATTCGACTGGGGGCAGGATGCAATAAGAACGAATGCTGCTATCGCTGAGTTTCCCATTCTCGCCATCAACGTTTACGACAACTCAACGGGACAGAGGTTTGATTATTGCGAGCCCTCGATCATGATACGTCGAGGCGGAGCAAATATTGGCATTATCGGCGCTATCGGAGATTGCTACGATTCCATTTCAAGCGAAATGACGAGCGGCATAAGCTTCAAGACGGGCAGCGAGCTGACCGCGCTTGTAAAGGCGGAAAGCCAGAGGCTTCGCGCGGCGGGCGCGGATATAATCGTGTACGTTATCCACGACGGAACCACATACAGCAGTCTTAACGCGACGGACTATTATGACCTTTCCCTTTCAAGCGGCGGATACGTTGACGTTGTTTTCGGTGCGCACACACACAGCTACTACATTTTTGACGACGTCTACGGTGTTAGTCACCTTCAGGGCGGCGGCGACAACAGCAAGGGTATGACTCACGTTGAGGTAAATATCAACTATGCAAACGGAAATTTGGTTTTCACAGAAGCCGATTACGTTCAACACTCCGATTGTGCAGATCTTGAGGATGACCCCATAGTTGAGGAGCTTTTGGACAAGTATTGGAGCGAGATCTCCTGGATGTATGAAAACCTCGGATACAACTCCGTCTACCGCGGCAGCTCATATATCAGCAATCTCGCAGCCGAGCTTTATTATAAAGCAGGCGTCGAAAAATGGGGCGACGAATATGACATAGTCCTCGCGGGCGGAAGCATAAAGACACGAAGCCCGTATGATCTCCCCGCAGGTTACGTACAGTATGGCGATCTTCAGACCATACTTCCCTTCGACAATGCCCTTTATCTTTGTTCTATCAAGGGCAGCGACCTTATTGACAAATTCTTAAATAACACCAGCTATAGCAAATATTCAACCATCACGGTAGCGCAGGTTAACAGAAATGCGACCTATTACATAATAGCCGACAGCTGGACGGCTCTTTACGCATGGGCAAAATGCACGCCCATTGAGCTTTATGACGAAACGACGTTCGCGCGAGACCTTATTGCTAAATATATTGCGGAAGGCGGGCTTTCGTAACCAATACAAAATCAGAAATTCAAATCGGAAGAGTTAAAATATGAAGCTATTCTCTAAACTTTTAATATTTATGCTTATATTCAGCCTCGTGCTTACGGGCTGCGATACGAGCATAGGCGAGCAAGAAACCATATCCGCTATCGAAGAAAGCGAGGCCTTGACCGATGGCGCGGGCTTGACCGAGGACGGTTCATACGTAGAAACAGATGCCGCCGCAGACGAGGACGAGTCCACTGCGGATGAATCCGAGACTACAACGGGCGAATCCGAGACTACGGCAGACGAGGACGAGACCACCACGAGCGAGGACGAGTCCACCACGAGCGAGGACGAGACCACCACGAGCGAGGACGAGACCACCACAGGCGAGGATGAAACAACCACGAGCGAGGACGAGACCACCGAAAACAAGGAAGATATTATCGACCTTGATCCCGCGCCGGACTCCGAGATCTCGATCAAAAGTGCCATTGCGATCGGCTTATCTTACTCCTCAAACAAATTCACCACAGATAAATATTACGTTCGCGGTGAGATTACAAGTATATCGGCAGGCACAAGTGCCGAAATCACCATAAAGAACAGCTACGGCGAGACCCTGTATCTTTACAGAACTTACGGTGACAACGGAATACCCTACTCATCAATGGCGATAAAGCCCAGAGTCGGTGACACGATCCTTGTTTACGGTATTATCGGTCAGTATAAGGGCATGCCCGAAATGAAGGACGGCTGGATCGTTCTCATAGAATCGGGATCAAGTGATATTGATATCGCTAACGACCCGTATGCGAATATGTCGGCGGCTGAATTTTACGCAAATTACACTCCCGCTACAAGCTGGGAGGATGCATATTACAGATCCCTTCACGGATTTATGTCAGGTTCTATCGAGGATCAGGATCAGAGCCCGACTGTCGCTCAAAACCAACCCATGCAGGATGGCTTATTCGTTCGAAACGACACTATTATGTTTAGCGATGACGGCAACACCTATTACGTAGTCGACGTAAACGGCGAGGTGGTTCTTGAGATCTACCGCGGAGGAGGCTACGTTGTGCTTGAGGAGGTTGCGGCTTACGTATTTGCCTTCGGTGACGTCCCCGCAAACTACGTATCAAACCAAAACGCTTCTCCCTCGTCAAGCGAGTGGGGTAAATATTTAAGGCTCAATCACTCGCAATTCAGCGGAGACACAAGCGGTTATCCGTATGAGCCCGAGCTTCCCAACATCAACGGATGCGGCGGAACCTATCAGTACTACGAAATAGACATAGGAACCACGGGCACGGACTGTGATCCAAGCTATACCGCGGCGCTTTACAACGACGGTTACACGATCGTTCGCGGAGCGGCAAGGATCGTTTACTCCCAATACGATATAAACGGCAATGAAAAAATCGAGCCGTCGGAGAGATTCGTTTTCTACACCTACAATCACTACAATGATTTCCAGGAATATCTCAATTACTACGGCGGTTGGGGCGAAATATTCGGCAATATCACGGGCGGAGGTACTATAAGCAGTAAAATGCATTACAATCCCACGCCTTACGTTGCAACGGCGAGAGCTTATTTTGTAAGCGAGTACGAGAGTATTTCCATATGCTTTATTAACAGAGACGTTCTTTCCCGAACAATGCAATTATGCGCATAAAGATAAAAGGCTTGGAATTTCCAAGCCTTTTATCTTTATCCATCAATCACCTCGATATAGAAGCTTACGGGACGGAAGCCGTCGTTACAGGATATCATAGCCGACCTTTTGTTTTTCATCCAACCGCCGTATATATCCTCGCCACCATCGGCAAGATATTTTACGAATTGCTCCATGCTTTCCCAAGCGCTCTGACAAAGTCCATCGGGCTTATCGGCGCCGTTTGAAACGAAGCTGTCGCCCTCGTTCATATCGCAGGCGTGCTCTATCGGGTTTTCGTACTTTTCCGAAAGGTCAGAATGCCAGACCTTTCGTATAACTGTAATTTTAACCTTCTTCATTATTCTTCGATCGGGTAAGAAATCACCTTATTTGCAAAGAAGAACTTGCCCACTATGTATTTGTTGCAGGCGGACTCAAAGCTTACTACGACGCGACCGTCAACCACGTCAAGGTCCTCGCTGAACGCGGGCATAAGAACGTCCTTCGTCTCGTTACTCGAATCGAGATAATAAAGCGGAACGTCACACTCGCCGAGTTTTACAGTCTTACCGCTCTCACCGATTCCGTTATAGAACGTAAGATGAGAGGAGGAAAGTCCCCACGAGGTCGAAACCGCATACGTGTCACCGTGCTTCACAAAGCCCTGAACCTTGTCCTTAACCGAAATTACGTACTCGGGCTGAGTATGATCAAAGCCGCCGTGCTCGTCGAGCTTATAGACTACCACGAACGCGTGATGCTCGTCTCCGCTCGGAGTTGCGTAGGTATGGCTTTCATCCGTTACGTAAGAATTTCCATCGTAAAATTCCGAAAAATAGATGTATTCGTCATCTGTAAATACACAGGACGTTCTTGCGGGAAGATCAAGCTCCTTGCGAACCGCGACCTCGTCACCGTCCTCGGCATTTACGAAATCATTAAGACTATAAACGAGAACGCTCGTGGAATTAGCTACGTAAACGAAATTGCCCGCGACAGCAACACCGCCGCCGTGACTCTGCGTTCTGTTACCATCATCGTCCACGCTGATGAGCTCGGCGTAGCCGTCCTCGCCAACGACGTAAAGAGCAAGGTTATCCTCGTTGTATCCCGAAAGAATATATGCGTCCTTGCCGTCGATATAGCAAACGCCCTGCGGAACGTATCCGTCAGAAAGTCCGGGTATCTTACAAGCGACCTCTTTATTTTCCATATAGTCGGGGTAAACTATGCTCTTTGCTATAGCAAGCGAAAGAATTGCAAGCGCAAACAATGCAATAACTGAGATTACTGCGATAAGAATTATTTTTTGCCAAAGTTTCATAAAAGCCTCCAAGATTTATTTTATATTTTCGCGCGTTTAATGCGCTTTTTCATTTTACGAAGATCGCGGAGCATACGAAGGGTATCCTTCACGATGTTTACCTTTGACTCTCTGTGATTTATGATCTTTACGGGCATTTCCGTTATCTTCATACCGTATTTTTGCGCCCAGAGAATACACTCAAAATCAAAGGCGAAGCGATCGACCTCGCATCTCGAAAATATCTTTTTTGCCGCATCGCCCGTGAACGCCTTACAACCGCACTGCGAATCCGAAAGCTTAAAGCCGCCCGCTATGCACAAGACCTTTATATAGACCTTCGACATAAGCTTACGGATAAGGGTATATCCCTCGTATCCGTCGGTTGAAAGATTGCGCGAGCCGATGACCATATCCGAGTCGGGATTCTCCGCAAACGTATCGCAGACCTTCTTCACCACGTCGAGACCGTACGCAAGATCCGCGTCGGTAAACATAATAATATCGCCTTCGGCGGCGAGCATCGCCTGTCTTACCGCATACCCCTTACCGCGATTCTGCTCGTAGCCGATAACCCGAACGCTCGGAAGTCCTAACTCCTCAACCGCCTTGTCACAGCCGTCGCTCGAGCCGTCGTTTGAGAAAATGATCTCGTAATCGGCAAAGTTTTTTTCCATATATTCGGACACCGCTCGCGCCGTGTCACGAATTATGGATATTTCATTGTACATTGGTATGCAAAGTGAAATTTTCATTCTTTTCTGTTTCCTAACTTATTTTCTGTAAACCGATATTTCAAATTCTATTTTTGTTTTGAGCGTTTCAAGCGCGCGAAGCTTTTCCTTGTCGCTTTCACGGGTGCGCCAATAATACGGCGTCATAAGAAACAGGTTTGCGATATCCTCGCTGCCATCGACCTCAATTTCAAATTCCGCGGTGACCTTCTCCACAAGCTCCATATTTTTCGGCATATCCGCTCTTGCGGTATTGACGTACGTATTCTCGTACAAGGCTTCTTTGAGCCCCATAAGGTGATCCTCACCCGCGCCGACAACGATAAGGCAACCGCCGTCGCGGAGCACTCTCGTGTATTCCTCCTCCGCGCAGGGGGCAAACACGTTTACCACCATATCCGCGCAGCCGTCGGCAACAGGCAGCTCAAACACGCTGCCCGTGACGTAAAGAGCATTATTTAAATTTTGCGCTCTCGCCGCCCTTGAAGCCGCAGAGCATGCGAATTTTGACAGATCAAATCCAACGGTCGATGCAGAAAGCGACGCCAATTTGTTCGTATAATACCCCTCACCGCAGCCCGCGTCAATGATATACGCGTCGGGGACAAGGTATTTCGCGGCAACTCTGCATATCTCCTCCGCGCCGCGAAGATAATAATCTCCCGACAAAAAGCTCCTTCTGGCTCTTACCGCTTCCTTTGAATCGCCTCCGCCCTGCCCCATAGCAAGATAACCGTCGGACGAAAAATCAAAGCAATGCTTCCTCACCCCTCTGCAGTACACGCTCTTGCCGTTATCCGACACGAACATAGACGCGTGACAATGCGGACAGGTCAACATTTTTTCTATAACCTTATTCTTATTTTCCATACGTTCTCCGAAATATCAGACACTATGGAATAATTATACAATACATTGGCAAAAAAGTCAAGTTTTTACTTTAAGTCAAAAAAACGTATTGCTTTAATTTTATTTTTCTGCTATAATAATATCAATAATATATAAACTGAAAATAAAGGGAGGAAAAATATGGACAATTTTGCGCTGATAAAAAAGCTTCTTTGCGACCGCGGAATCGACACTGTCGGCGCGATAAGACTGAGCGATTGCAATATCCTACGCGAGCACAAGCTGAAGGCTGCGGGCTTTGATAATACCGATCCCCTTTTCGTTTATATTTTTGCTATTCCCTACTATCCCGAGAGCATCGGGAAGCGAAACGTCTCGCTGTACGCCGCGCCGCGCGATTATCACGCGTATTTCAAGGGATTGGCGGGAAAGCTTACGGACGAGCTTTCAAAAAAACGACCGAGCTTCAAATTTGCGGCATTTGCCGACAATTCGCCCATTGACGAGCGGAATGCCGCGGCAAGGGCGGGGCTTGGCGTTATCGGTAAAAACGGACTTCTTATAACCGAAAAATATTCCTCTTACGTTTTTCTTGGCGAGCTCATAACGAATATGCCCACCGAGATGTGCGAGCCTCATAAAATCAAGGAATGTATCGGCTGCAAAAAATGTCTTACCGCCTGCCCCGCGGGCAAAATCGGCGAATGCCTCTCAAGCCTTACGCAAAAAAAGGGGGCTCTTACGGATACCGAGGCGCAGGCTATCAAGGCCTACGGCTCTGTCTGGGGCTGCGACATTTGTCAAGAGGTTTGCCCCTGCACGAAAAACGCGATAGACGAAAAAACTATATACACCCCCATAGAATTTTTCAGAGAAGACCTGACGCCCTATCTCGACAAGGAGACTCTGCTCGCAATGAGCGACGAGGAATTTTCGCTCCGCGCGTACTCGTGGAGAAAAAAAGAAACGATTTTGCGAAACATTGATATTTTATCAGAATAATTTGGAGGCAATATGCTTGAATTTATTTTTGGGCGTCCGAAAAGCGGAAAGACCACAGAAATTATAAATAGAATAAAAGAGTGTGTCGCGCAGAACAAAAAGACCTATCTTTTAGTTCCCGAGCAACAGGTTCACGTTACCGAAACTATGCTTGCCTCAATGCTTCCGTCATCCTGGAAATGCTTTGAGGTGATAAGCTTTTCAAGACTTTGCGAGATGGTTTTTTCACGGTACGGCGGGCTTACGAGGCGAAGCGTTGACGACAACGTAAAGCACCTTCTTATGTGGCATAGCGTAAACTCCGTTTCCGATATGCTCGAGGAATACACGCAATCCAAGAGCGACGCGTCGTTCTCGGATATGCTCCTCTCCGCCATTACCGAGCTTTCGGTATTGGGCGTCTCCCCCGACAAGCTTGAGGAAGCGATCGAGCGCGCCGACGACGAGCAATTCAAGAAAAAGTTTTCGGACATTGCGCTTATTTACGCCAATTTCAAGGCAAATATCAAGGAACGGCTCGGCGAGGACGCGCTGCTCAAGGAGGATCTCCAGAAGCTCGCAGCAGAAAAGCTTCGCGAGCACAAATTCTTTGAGGATTCTTACGTTTTCGTTGATTCGTTTACAGACTTTACGGGAACGGAGGAAAAAATTCTCGAGCAGATCATAAAAAGCGCAGATAAGACGACGATCTCCGTAAATCTTCCCGCTCGCGCATATGATATGCCGCATATCAAGAGCATTCGCGAGACCTTGAAGACTCTTACGTCATATGCGAAAAACAACTATATTGAGACTGTCGACACTATAATCTGCGCAAAAAACGAGAGCGATTCCGAGCTTGCTCGGATTGAAAAACACCTTTGGGATTTTTCTCTCAAGGCAAAGGATATCCCCGCTCTTCCCGACGCGCACAGCTCCACGGTTAATATGACCGTATGCAAAAATTCCTACGAGGAAGCCGAATACGTAGCCATTAAAATTCTCGAGCAGAGGGCGGCGGGCGTAAAATTTTCGGATATGGCAGTTATAATGCGCGACGCCGAGAGCTACAAGGGTATCATCAACGCGATTTTTGACAAATATAATATCCCCTATTTCATTTCCGAAAAAACCGATATTTCAACCACCTCCGCGGCGAGATATATTCTGTCGTCCTTGCGCTCGGTTGCGGCGAATTTAAGACTCGACGACGTGCTGACCTTAGTAAAGACGGGACTCTGCCCCGTAACGAGTCAGGAATGCGATATGTTCGAGGACTATTGCACCACGTGGAGCATAAACGGCGACGGCTTCAGAACGTCGGGCTTTAATATGAACCCTGACGGATATTCCACGAGGATCTCCGAGCGAGGTAAAGCTATTTTAGACGCGGCAAACAAGGTGAGGGACGTAATCATACCTCCCCTTGACGCTATGCGCGAAAAGCTCGCGGTTGCTAAAAATACCCGAGAGAGCGTTGCCGCTATATACGATTATATAAACGAGACCCGCCTCTCGGACTCCGTATCAGACCTCTGCGAGCTTGAGCTTGCGGCGGGAAATCTGCGCGAATGCTCCGAGGTCTTACGCGTATACGACTACATTCTTGACAGTCTCTCTATGCTCTCCGAGATTCTGGGAGACGAGAAGCTCAAGGTGGGCGAGCTTATCAGCGCGCTCGGTATTATGTTCGCGCACACCGACATAGCCAGCGTTCCGCCCATTGACGAATACGTAACCATCGGATCGGCTTCAACTCTCCGAGTAGAGAATATTAAGGTCGCTTTCGTTATGGGCCTTTGCGAGGGCGAATTTCCAAGGGCGGCGAGCGAGCACGGTATTATCAAGGAGCGCGACAAGGATATACTCGAGGAGCTTGACATAAAGCTTACCTCAAATCACGAAAAGGTTTCAAGCGACGAGCTTTATTTCGTTTACAATGCGCTTACCACGCCGTCGCAGAAGCTTTATCTTTCCGCGTCCTCATTCGGCATCGACGGACGCGCGAAGGCGTTCTCGTTCGCGTGGAACAGAATTTTATTCGTTCTGGGCAAGAATAAAAACGATATAGAGGACTTTGATCTCTCCCGTATAAATAACAAGACCGCAGACAAGGCTGCTGACGTCGACGAACGCCAAAGCAACGTTGATCCCGAAATGACAAGGCTTGTTTTCGGTGATAGCATAAGGCTTTCGAAATCCCAGATCTCCACGTTTACGCTCTGCCCTTACAGATATTGGTGTGAAAACGTACTCGGGCTCCGCGAGAGCCGAGGCTCGTCGATGAATCCCGCCGACATAGGCACGCTCGTTCACTACGTTCTTGAAAAATATTTAAAGGAAAACAAGACCGAGGAGGGCGAGATAATTCACAGAGCCCCCGAATTTATTCTCGATATGGCGTCGCAGATCACGGAAAAATATATTGACGAGATAGGCTTCGTTCCGTCTCCCTCGACGCTTTACGCGATCTCTCGCTTCAGAAACACGGCGTATTATATGCTGAAAAACATAGACGAGGAATTCCTCGAATCCGACTTTAAGATCCTCTCGCTTGAGGAAAGCATAAGCGAGCGGTCCTACAGCCGTCTTAAGCCCATGTATATCGACGTACCCGTAAGCCCCGACTTTACACCCAAGGTGATTCTCGGCGGCACGGTCGACAGAATCGACGTGTTCCGTTACGAAAACAACGCTTATATTCGAATAGTCGACTATAAAACGGGCTCGGACTCCTTCAGCATCGACAAAATATCCGACGGACACGACATTCAGCTTCCGATCTATCTTTTCGCCGTAGCGGAAGACAGCAACAAGGAAAGCCTGCTTTCCTCCCGTCTTTTTGCCGACGCTGACGACGGCTTGAAGATAATCCCCGCATCCGCGCTCTTCTTCTCGGTAAGAGAAAAGAACGGCAAGATTTCTCCGTTCAGAAGCGGATTTATACTTAATGACGACAAGGTTCTCGAAGCGAGCAATCGGGAGCTTAAAAAGGAATTTATAGTAGGCTCTACAAAAGCAAAAAATGACGACGGAAGCCCCGGAAACTATCTTGACTCCGAGGGTATGGACACAGTAAAGACAGTTCTTTGCGACACGATCTCTGAAATTGCTAAAAACATTTATTCGGGCAGAGCTCCGCGATGCCCCTCATCCGACGCGTGCGGGTTCTGTAAGATAAAAAACCAATGCCCCGTTGCCGTAAAAGACAAAGGCTTTTAAGAAAGGAGAGTAAATATGGGTTTTACAAAAGCGCAAAATGCCGCCATAAATGAAAGCGGCAAAACTATACTTGTCAGCGCAGCCGCAGGCTCGGGCAAGACGTTTACTCTCACTCAAAGAATAATCAAAAAGCTTATCGGCGACGAGAACGGCGGCGCGGATATTTCAAGAATGCTCATTGTTACCTTTACTCGCGCAGCGGCGCAGGAGCTCAAAGTAAAGATCTCCGACGCGCTCGCCAAGGCGATTGCCGAAAATCCATCGAATACCAGGCTTCAAGAGCAGATGCTCAAGCTCGGCGGAGCGAAGATATGCACGATCGACTCGTTCTTCACCGAGCCTGTAAAAAATAATTTCGAGAAGCTTGATCTCCCCGCTTCCCTGCGCCTTGCAGACGCTGCCGAGCTCGATGACGTAAGAAATGAAATTATGAGCGACGTCATCGAGGAAATGTACCGCGAAAACGGCCTTGGCGTTGACTCGAAGCTTTGCGACATCAGCGCAAGCTGCGATTTTATCGACTTTCTGAATGCTCTTACAAGCTCAAAAAATATGGCGAAAGCCATTCCTCTGCTCCTCAAAATGCACTCGAAGCTTATGTCCTCCCCCGACGGCATTAAGCTTTTGGCGAAAAATGCGGACAGACTCCGCAGCTCCGCCGAGCTTGACTTTTTCGAAACGCTTGAGGGACAGGTCATAAAGGAAAAGGCAATTTCCGTCGCTACTCTCGCTGCGGAAAAGCTGGACTACTACATAAAGAGGCTCGACGAGGAGGAATTCGTAAAGGAAAAATATCTCGTAGCATTTGAGGAAAACAAAACCAGATGTCTCGCGCTCGCGCAAAAATCTCTCGGCTCATATGAAGAAACGAAGGCGGCGTTTGCGACCTTCTCCGCTCCAAAGCTTCCCTCAATGTCTGCAAACGATGCAACTCCATTTTCAACTGAATGTAAAAATGCAAAGACCGCTATAAACAAAGCGGTTTCAGAGTTTTACAAAAAGTATCTTTACCGCACCGCCGACGAAATAAAGAGCCAGATCTTGCTTACCGCAAGGTACAACGAGATCCTCTATGATATTCTCTCAAGATTTGACGAAAGATACTCCGCGTACAAAAAGGAAAAGGGGCTCTGCGAATTCTACGATATGCCCATCTATCTTCTCCGTCTGCTTGAGGATACGCGATTCAACGTCAAAGAAGAAATGCAAGGTATGTACGACGAGGTATACATCGACGAATATCAGGACGTAAACGAAATTCAGGACAGAATTTTCGAGATCATCGGCGGAAGCCGAAGATTTATGGTAGGCGATATAAAGCAGAGCATTTACGGCTTCCGTGACGCAGTGCCCGAGCTTTTCGCCTCGTACAGAAATGAATTTCCCAAGTACGACGACGAGAACGCCTCGAGGGCGGACGGCTGCACGATATTTATGTCAGAAAACTTCCGTTGCGACAGCACGGTTATTGACTTTACGAACACGGTATGCCCCTTCCTCTTCGAAGCATCGGGAGAAAAACTCGGCTACACGCCCGACGACGACCTTAAATTCAGCAAGCTCGATCTGCCCGACGCTTATTCTCCGTCAGCCGTACAGATAAATATAATCGAGAAAACAGATGACGGCGAGGACGATGACGAAGCATACGAGGAGCACGCCGACGAGGGCATTTCCGCGGAAGCTATACTATGCGCCAAGGAGATACAAAGACTCCTCCGCGAGCAGACAAAGCCCGACGGAAAGCCCATACAGAAAAAGGATATCGCCGTACTCGTAAGAGTGAAGGACGACGGCCCTGTCGTTGCCAAGGCTCTCGCGAAATACGGCATAGAATACTGCGTGTCCGCCAAGAGCGAAATATTCGACGGCGAGGATATGAAGGCTCTGCTCGATCTTCTGCGGGTTATCGACAATCCCGAGGACGACATTTCCCTGTGCGGATTTTTAACGTCTCCTGCATATTGCGGCGAGGCTATACTCTCCCTTGAGGAGATCGTTTCCGTACGCAAGCATACCGACAGCTCAAGGTCGCTTATGACCGCTCTTCGCGAATACGGCAAGCTCGCGGACGAGGGCGACCCTCTCGCCACGCTTCTCTGCCACAGGGCAAGCGAGATAGTAAAGCTTCTCGAAAAGCTCCGCGCGCTCTCGCGCAAGGTTTCCGTTGACAAGCTTTTACGCGAAATACGCGCCTGCGAGGACTTTTCGCTTATCTGTGAAACTAACGCGTATCTTTTCCTGTACGACTCGGCCTGCAATTACACAAAAAATACGTGGAGCGGACTTTACAGCTTCCTAAAATACTGTAAAAAGCTCTCCGAAAAAGGCAGCCAGACCTTTATGGACGCTACCCCGACGGACGCGGTAAATATTATGACCGTGCATCAGTCAAAGGGTCTTGAATACAACACGGTATTCGTATATAATACCGCGCACAGATTTTCTACTCAGGATTCAAGACAACCCATAAATCACAACGTAAAGCTTTGCGCGGCAACCAAGCTTCCGCATTACGAGGCTGACGAGGGCGGCAACAAATATATTGACGAATACGTTGATTCCATAATCCGCGACGCGATAATACTCAAGAATCGCGAGAACGACGTTTACGAAGAGATGCGCGTGCTCTATGTTGCTCTCACAAGAGCGAGAGAGAGGCTTTATATCAGCGCGACCGTCAAGGGCTCGTACGAGGATTTCAAAAATAAAATTGCTATGTCGGGCTTCTCAAATCAGGCGAAGAAGCAGCATAACAATTATATTTCCTGGATAATCGCCTCAATACTCGACCCGCAAAACAGCGTTCGTCGCGACTCGTTCAATATAAACATTATAAACGAGCGTGACGTTGACCTTGACTGCAAGGATAAGCAGAACGCCGTCGCCTCGGCGCAAACCAACCTTACCGACAAGGAGAGGGCTTATATTGAAATCATAAACGCATCAAGGAACAATGATAACGCGCAGGCGACGCCAAGCATTCCCTCGAAGATCGCGGCTTCAAAGGTGAGACCCGATCTCTTCGACAAAATACTGCTTTCTCCTCAAAGCATGCTCTCCGCGCAGGACACGGACGAAAATGCAGAGGCTATTCGGGCGCGGCTTGAAATTATGAGATCGCGCGGCGTCGACCCTGCAAGCCGCAGCCATAAGGACTCATCTGTGTCGGCAGCAGACGTGGGCACGGCAACGCACGCGTTCCTTCAGTTCTGCGACTTCGGACTTCTCAAAAATCTCGGTATTGAGAGCGAGCTTTCTCGCCTTGTGGAAATGCAATTCATAACGAAGGAAGACGCGTCTCTTGTAAATAAATACCAGATAGAACGCTTCCTCCACAGCGAGTTCTTCTCGCTTATTCTCTCCTGCAAGAACGTTCGCCGCGAATTCAGATTTGGAATTTTCGCCGACGCGTCGGAATTTGCAAAAAGCGACAGGCTGAAGGCGGAGCTTTATGGAAAGCAGGTATACATTCAAGGCTCGATAGACATCCTTATGGAGACCGAGGGGGGCGAGATATACATCTGTGACTACAAGACCGACAGACTTTCGCGCGATATGGGCGAGTCAGCCGAAGCATTCAAGAGCAGACTTGCGGAAACACACAGGCATCAGCTGAATCAGTACAAGAACGCGGTTGAAAAGATCTACGGAAAGGCTCCCGACAAAATATTCATCTATTCTCTGCCGCTCGGCGAAGCAATAGAGCTTAAAATTTAAAGGTGACAAAATGAACTTTACAAATCCCGACTCCCGCATACTTAAAGACAAAAAGCTGTTTATCTTCGATATGGACGGCACTATATATCTTGGAAATCAAGTCTTTGAGTTTGCTATTAAATTTATTGACGATCTCCGTAAAAACGGCAAAAAGGCGCTTTTCTTTACGAACAACGCCTCCCGCACGACGCCCTTTTATCTTGAAAAGCTCACTCGGCTCGGCTTTTCTCCCAAAGCCGACGAGATAATGACCTCGGGCGACGTAACCGCGGAATTTCTGCTCCGTCACAGAGCGGACAAGAGCGTTTATCTCGTTGGCACGGACGATCTTGTTGCCGACTACAGGGCGCGCGGCATCAATATTCTCTCGGGCGAAGAGAATAAGGCTGACGTCGTTATCACGAGCTTTGATACCTCGCTTACCTACAAAAAGCTCGATAACGCGTGCAGATTTATTCGCGGCGGCGCTGAATACCTCTCCACCCACCCCGACTTCAACTGCCCGACCGAAACGGGATTTATTCCCGACAGCGGTGCTATCGCGGCTTTTGTTACGGCTTCAACGGGCAAGACTCCCACGTACTTTGGCAAGCCCTACGCCAAAACGGTCGAGATGATAGCAGAAGCCACGGGTTACTCAAAGGACGAAATGT
The DNA here is from genome assembly GCA_964567085.1 of uncultured Clostridium sp. Classification (GTDB taxonomy): domain Bacteria; phylum Bacillota; class Clostridia; order Oscillospirales; family CAG-272; genus SVTX01. The sequence continues at coordinate 2,827 of CAZMKU010000022.1, read as the reverse complement.
GTATTTTCGGCGACAGACTTTATACGGATATCGCGCTTGGCAAGCGCCACGGCGTAACCGCGATTCTCGTCCTCACGGGCGAGACACAAATGAGCGACGTTGACGCGGCGCAGATAAACGAAAAGCCCGACTTTGTTTTCCCCTCGCTTGCAGAAGCAGACACCGCAATTTTCGGTTAAACAAAAGATAAAATTCCCCGTATATGCATGTTCTCCGTTAAGGATAACACATATATACGGGGGATTTATTATATAGTTGACAAACATTGAATTTTATGATATAATAAGGATGGAAGGATAAAATTTTGACAATATTGGATAAATCCGGGAGGTAAATCATATGAAAATGCTTTCGATTATATTGATTTATATTGTATCTGCCTTGCGCATCGGAATTTGATTTGCTTGCGGGCAAAAAAATAATGTGGTCGCAAGCTTGTTTCGATTAAAAACATCAAATTAGTATTTATAAACATAAATTAAGAGTTTTGAATAAATATATAAGGAGGACATATATGAAAAAATTGACAATAAAGTTCTTATCAATATTTATAACAGCGCTGCTTATTACGTCGCTTTTGGGCGCTTTGGTATCATGTAACCAAAATGATATAGATGATACTTCTACTGAGTCGGATACAAATACAGATGAAAGTACTACGGACGAAATAACGACCAATTCCGATATGACGACCCCAAGAAATCCTTTGTCGGCAGAAGAAATAGAAAGCCTGTTTTCAGAAGTGAAAAGCGAAATTCAAAGTGCATATTTTGAGAAAACGTATGAAGAAAAAAGTAAGGAGTCTTACAATTCACCCGAACAGGTTAGCGTGACTTGTTACGGTGTATTTAATGATGCGTATTGTGTTATTTTAACGTATCCTTTGGTGGAATATCTTACGGAGGAAACTGAAGTTAAAGTTGGTCAATATACTTTTGTTTTTGGTGATAGCAACACTATGGCTATTTATTGCAACGGCGAATTTTATAGCTTGACGAAGGCATACGAAAACGGAATTTTGGACGATACGGAAATTGCCGAGCTTTATACTTATTACGATCAAGTAAAATGGGGCAGATAGCTTAAATAAAATTTTACACCCGCCGATGTCGGCGGGTGATTTTAATTCAATTCCCACAACACGAGGTTTTGTGAAGCGGTTCTGATTTTGAAGCCGTGAGGCCGTAGATAGCCGAACCGCCGATCGACGATTCTATGCGAAGAAGTCTGTTATATTTCGCAACTCTGTCACTTCTGCACGGCGCGCCCGTTTTTATAAATTCCGCGCCAAATCCGACCGCCAGGTCGGCTATGGTCGTGTCCTCGGTCTCGCCCGAGCGATGCGACATTATACATTTATATTCGGAGTTCTTTGCGACCTTAATTACGTTCAGCACCTCGCTGAGAGTGCCGATCTGGTTAGGCTTTACGAGTACACTGTTTGCGATTTTGTTCTTGATTCCGTACCGAACACGCTCCTCGTTTGTAACGAAAAGATCGTCGCCCACGAGCATAATTTTCTCGCCAAGAGCCGCGCTTATCCTCTTCCAGCCGTCAAAATCTCTCTGGTCAAGCGGGTCTTCGATCGAAATTATAGGATAAGCTTCAACAAGCTCTCTCATATAGTCTATGACCTGCTCACGCGACAAGGCTTCTCCGCGTTTGTGAAGGTGATATTCTCCGTCATCGTCGGAATACCACTCGGACGCCGCGACGTCGAGCGCGATCTTTACGTCATCGGTCGAATATCCCGCCGACTCGACAGCCCTTATAATATACTCGATAGCCTCGCTGTCAGATGCGAGATTTGGAGCGAATCCGCCCTCGTCGCCCACCGCTACGGATTTGCCCTCGCTTTTCAAAATACTGCCGAGCTGATGATATATCTCGCTGCCCATACGAAGCGCGTCTGAAAACGACGGAGCGTTTACGGGACAAATCATAAATTCCTGAATGTCAATATTGTTTGACGCGTGCGCGCCACCGTTGAGGATATTCATCATAGGAACGGGAAGCCGCACGGCAGAAATGCCGCCTATATATTTATAAAGCGGGATCTTATAGCTGTTTGCGGCGGCTCGGGCTGCTGCAAGCGACACCGCCAAGATCGCGTTCGCGCCAAGTCTTTCCTTGTTTTCCGTGCCGTCAAGCTGAATTAAAATTCTGTCTATCTCGCTCTGCTCCGTCGCGTACACTCCTACAAGCGAGGGAGAGATCACGCGGCAAACTCCGCCGACCGCGGTCAGCACTCCCTTGCCGCCAAACCGTCTGCTATCTCCGTCGCGCTTTTCAACAGCCTCGTAAATTCCCGTTGAAGCCCCCGAAGGAACGCTCGCAACTCCCACCGTGCCGTCGGAGAGGACTACGCTTGCCTCAACCGTTGGATTTCCCCGCGAGTCTAAAATCTCCCTCGCCGTACATTTTATGATCTGCGCCTTACTTGACATATATGTTAACCTCCGAACAACTTTATTATAATTATAGTATTTCCATATATATCTATTTTATTTTGACCCGGGCAAATAAATATCTACAGACGCAAAAAAGACGGTCGCAAAACCGTCTTTTTTTCATTTATTTAATTCTGACCAAGGTCTGTACGCCCTCGTTCAACGCTTCGACAAGAGCCTTTACTTCATCCTCGGTATTCTGCGCCGAGAAGCTTACTCTTACCGTCGTATCGGCCTCGGCTTCGGTAAGTCCAAAGCCCACGAGAGCCGAGGAAATATTTCTCGAATGCGACGAGCAAGCAGAGCCCGAGGAGATGCAGATCCCCTTACCCGACAAGAAATTGAGCATTGTCTCGCTCTTGATCCTCGGGAGAGTC
>CAZMKU010000021.1:0-19519 GCA_964567085.1 uncultured Clostridium sp. | reverse complement strand
CCCGCCTGGGTAAAGCAAAGCAGCCCGATATCGGTTTTGGTTGCCGCAAGCCCCGTGGAAGCAATTACCTTTGAAGAACGAGAAGCGCCCGCTTATGACGAAGCGGCAGTTCTTGCGGCAAAGCAGAAAAAGGTGTCGCCCCTGCCCTGCGGTTGCCCAGGGAGCGCATCAAAAGCTATTGAACGCGATACTTGCGCAGCGCCTGCTTCTGCCCCTGCCGCAGCAAGTCAGCTATCTCAATGGCCCGTGCAGATCAAGCTCGTTCCCGTGAGAGCGCCCTATTTTGACGGCGCCAATCTACTTATAGCGGCAGATTGTACGGCCTACGCTTACGGAAATTTCCACAATAAGTTTATCCGCAATCACGTCACTTTAATCGGCTGCCCCAAGCTCGACGACGGCGATTATTCCGAAAAGCTCACCGCTATTATAGCTAATAATGATATAAAGAGCGTAACGGTCGTTCGCATGGAGGTTCCCTGCTGCGGCGGAATTGAAAATGCGGTTAAGCGAGCCTTAATGGCAAGCGGAAAATTTATTCCCTGGAGAGTAGTCATAATTTCTACCGACGGCAGAATATTGGATTAAGAAGGATATTATTTTTCACACTATTACCAATGTGATCGGCTTGAGCCCGAGTACACCTCATCCGTCACACTCCGCGTACCGCTTATAACAAAAAACGGTGGAGACAGCGCCGTGTCCTTAAGGATACAACGCTGTCTCCATCTATTTTTATCTTAAAATTATCTTGTAACGATATCAACGGGTACGTTGAAGATCTTTGCAACCTTGAGAATAGTGTCGATATGTCTGCCCGAAGCTGCTGCCATGTGGTGTGTAGGTCCTGCTTCGCTCCAACGGTTACAGAATTCTCTTGCGCCGCAAGTGAAGCGAGTCCTCATATTCGTATCGCCGAACGTGAAGATAGGTCCTTCCTCGTTTACGCCTTCAGCTACAACGAACTTGAAGTTACCGTCCTTATCCTGTGTAATACCGAGGTATGTAACAGGGCCCAAGTGAGGATAGAACTGCGTAAGGTATCCGCCGCCCGTCTTACCGTGGAATACGGGAACGATCTTCATAGAAGGCTTCTTTGCGGAAATATCAGCGTCGCCCGAGCCCGAGTGACCGATAATGCAGATGTCCTCGTTGAAGTCGATGGAGTACATTTCGGAGAGCTGACCCATACCCGAAATGGTCTTCAAGATACTCATAGCCATAGCAACCTTGATGTCGCCCTCAACGGCGCAAGCAACTCCCTGCTTGATAAGCATGGAGAATGCGGGGATAAGCATGGAGTCAAGCTCGCCTGCCTTGCCCTGCGCATATCCGTCGTAGTGAGAAGCAACGAAAGCGATCTGCTCGTCCTCAACCCACTTTTCAAACGCAACAACGTACTTTGCCATTTCCCAAACCTTCTCGATCGTGCCGCCGCCTTCGATCTCGAATGTATCAAGAATATCCTGAGCCTTAGCGCGAATAGCGTCCTCGTCCGTGATATTATCGGCGATAGCCCACATCTTCTCCCAGTCGAACTGCTTTGTGTAGAGCCACATTCTATGATAAAGGTTTGTTTCGTCAATATAAAGATCCATCATACCGGGGTAAGGACGGCCGATCTGCGCGAGGTTAGTATTTCTGAATCTTCTTCTGACCTGAGCTGCGCGGCACCAATCCTCGATCTCGTGCTGAACGTATTCGTCGCCGCCTTCAACAACGCCTGTGATAACCGCGTGTCTCTTGCCTGCGCGCTCAAGGTCAGCAACCATTTCACCAACCGCGCCGCAAGCGTAAAGCTCGCCGAGCCACTTGGGTGTGTCCGTGTTTGCATAATCGGGAGCCTTGAGCTTCTGAACGTTTACGAGAACTACGGGAACGTCAAGGTCGCGAACTGCGGGAAGCATATTGTAGGACGTAGCGTATGTAAGAAGCTGAAGGATAACGAGGTCAACGTCAGCTGCGCGGAACTTGTCGCCTGCTGCCATGGAGAGCTCCTTAGTCGTTACGATGCCGCCGTCGATGATCTCAACCGTGTCGGGCAACGTCTTCTTGAACGCGTCGTACTGTGCCTCGAACTCGGGAACGAGCGAGGGGAACTGGGGCAAATATGCGCCCAAAGCGATGGCGAAAACGCCAATTTTAGCCTTTGTCTGTACTAACATAATAACACCTCATTTGAAATTTTATTATTTTTTAAATTACAACTAATTATAACACATATTTTTTATAATTGCAATATCAATTTCAAAAATATGTCAACAAAAAAGAGCCCGCAATACGCATTTTGCATATTGCGGGTAAAAATTACTTTATTATTTCGGGAGCACGGTCAGAGCTCCCGAAATGGTTTTAATACTATAATTTGAGGTTACTGACTTTCCTGTATAAATATCAACGATCTCGACCGATACGATCTCGTTTACAGTCGTTCCCGCTTCGGTTATCGCGCCGCTTATAACGACTTCAAGCCGATGTCCGTCGGCAAGCGTGCCTCGGGTTATCTCGTACTTACCGTTTGTCAGAGCAATACCGTCGTAATACTTTTCACTGCTGCCCGCGGTTATCTCAATAGTACGCGGGCTTACCTTGAGCGGAACGTAGTCCGCGCTCGTGCCCTCGTACACGTCAAAGACGAGAGAATATTTCTCGGTTACGTCAACACCGTCACGATAAACCGTATACGTTGCGAAAGCGCCGATATTCTCATTTATCGTATCAAGCGAGATCTCTCCAACGTCTGTCTTGCTTATATTAAGCGAAAGAGAAAGCTCACAGCCGTCGGGAATTGAAATTATCGCATAATCGTCATCCCCAAAGCTCAAGGGCGTACCGTCATAGTACTTCTGAAGCTCATACAGGAACACCCTGATCTCGACTACGTCTTCCAACACTTCGAGAGTGCCGTTCTCATAAATTACGTCAAAGCTTGAAGTAACGTCGTTACCGCTCTCATCGTAAAGTCTGAAATAAGTTATCCTGCTCTCACTTATGCCAACGTCGCGCTGTCTGCCGCTCACGGAAACCTTATACGTATATCCCTGCTCCAAAAGCTCGGCTAAAAGTCCGATATCCTCAAGTGCGTTCTGAGCATACAAATATTTTCCGTCATATACCTTTGACAAAGACACGGGAGTAATTACAAGCTCGGGGAAATCAGGATCTGTTATCTTAAGTGTTCCCTCCTCGACAGTTATATCGTAATTACGTGTTTGATCGGAATTCAATCCCCAAATAACTATATTTTCAACAGAGTTCGAGGACGCTCCCACCTCCGTCTGAGAGCCCGTAAACGTCATTCCAAGGGTATGTCCGTCAACAAGCGAGCCGACCGAAATATCAAAGCTGTTGCTTATAAGCGGAGCTCCGTCAAAGTCCTTCTGCGCGCTTCCCGTCGTAATAGTTATCGGGCGCGGGAATATTTCGAGGATATTGGTTTCATCTGCAACTATAATATAGTTACTGCTAACGTCTTTACCGTATCCATCCGTTACGGAAATACTGTTTTCCATAATGCTTGATTCCACAGAGCCGACGTTTGTTAGCATTGCCGTGAATGTCATAGAAACGCGGTGTCCTTCAACGAACTCATACGGCGAGGACTCACAATACTCAAATCCCGACACCTCAAGCGGTGTGCCGTCGTATATCTTACTTGCATAAGCAGGTCTTATATGAACTTCTCGCGGCAGCACAGTAAGAGTACCGTATTCCAACGTTATATCATAGCTGTTCATCAGCAAGTAATTAGGATCTATAAGAACATCGCTCGTCAAAGAAAGCTTATCAACGGGATTGTCGTCGGATGTTTCATCTGACTTATCTTCAGCGCCTGTATTGTAAATATAATATTCCAAGAAATAATTAGTCGTGCTTCCAACGTCAGTTATAGCGCTTGCCAAAAAAACGTACAGATCATCTTTATCAGCCAAGCCGTATCCACCTGCTATTTTATATCCATTATTGCCAAGCGGTGTGCCGTCATATACCTTTTCATCACTTGCGGTAATGATTGTGATAGGTCGCTTTGTTACCTTGAGCGTTCCGTATTCGTAAGTGATATTATAGCAATCGTTTACGTATTCTCCAAGCTCTTTATGATACAGACCGACGAGGATCTCATTAGTCGCCTCACCCGCGTACTTGATTGTTGTTACGTACTCGAAATCTATAAAGTCAAATCCAATATACGTGCTAAAATCCAGCTGCAAATTCTCATGGTCGTAGCTATCATACATCCACATACCGTCGGCCGTCGTAATCGTAATATCTCTCTTTGTTATCTCAAGAGTACCAAAAGAAAAGACAAAATCATAATTGTCGGTTACGTCTTTTCCTACGGCATTTGTAACGCTGAATTCGGGCTGATTTGTCCAGCTTTGCACTTTTGTATAACCGGGGAACGTAAGATTTAACGTATGCCCCGCGCAGATGCCGTATTCGCCCGTAATATCATAATCCTCGCAAATAAGAGATAGACCGTCATACGTTTTTTTACCACTTCCCGTTTCTAAGTAAACCGTGCGCTTCTTTATTTCAAGCATACCTGAAGCTATGAAAACGGAGTAATTATCAGTTTTATCCATTCCCCATGCGTCTGTTATAGAATATTTCGGCAAATTTTCCGCAGTTCCCACTTTCGTTATGGTCGGGAACGTAAGATTGAGGATATGTCCCTCGCAAAGCCCAAGCTCGCTCGTGATATCATATTTATTATATGATAATGACTCTCCATCATATACCCTGCTCGCGTCATACGTGGTAATAATGAGCGGACGAGTTTCGACCGTTAGATTTCCGACAGTGGATGTTATATTATAATAGTTGGAAACGTCCTCATTCTCTGCGTTTATTACCTTTAATATTGGAGTATTAGGCACCTCTCCTACATCAATTATTGTATTATAAAACACTGCGACAAGCGTATCTCCCGCGGCCTCGTTTCCGTCGGTCTTGTAACCGTCAAAGGAAAGATAAGTATTGTTATATACCATGCTCTTATCGGATACGGTTACGTGAAGCGGTCGGCGCAAAACGTCAATTTCCGTTCCCTCAACTGTAATATTATAACAGTCAGTAACGTCATTTCCGTTGGCGTCCTGAATTTTTATTTCGTTTATCTTGGGAGTTACGATGCTCGTATAAAATTCACTTGTATCGGGAACTGTAATGACGGGATCATCCCAACCGGGAATAGAAGTTACAAGCGACTCGAAGTCGTATCCGCCGCAAACAACACTATGGCCGCTCGCCAGATTTTCAGCGGTAAGCGTTGGATTGTCTCCGTAAATAAACGGAGTAGAATTCGGATATATCTTAACGTCTCTCTTTACGATCTCAAACACGTGCTCGTCGGTGTAGTTATACTTGCCGAATAATGCGCGGCTCACGCCTCTGATCTTGTAAGAGCCTATACCTGTGGGCGCTTCGGCCGTCCATTCGCCATCGATAAAATACTGGGGCTTGACTTTTGAAAAGAACGCCTTGGGCGAAAATTCAATACTATCGCCGTAAACATAGCTGTCTTTAACCTCGCCGTGCGACAAAATGCTTCCCTTTGCAACGAGAAAAACCGCAACAGCGGAGATTATGATGACCGATACCATAATTATCAGCCACATAAACTTGAAAACCTTTTTCATAAAGCCTGCAAATTTATTCACTTTTTCATAATATATATCGTATTGCATACTTTTCTCGTCCTTCTTGAAGCTTTTGTTTAGGCTAATACATTAGCCTGACGTTATCTTACGCGGAGCTGACCCACGTAAGTCTTGATCTTATAGTTGCTCGTTACGTCATTACCGTGAGCATCGCGAATTATAATTGAACTGATATCAATAATATTATCCGAGCGTCCTCGCTCTGTCTGACTGCCGATAATCTTTATATCGGGATCAATATAATGCCCTGCCGCCAGATTATTTTCAAGAAATTCATATTCGGGGCATTCAAGCGGAGTGCCATCGTACAGCTTTTCGGCATCCATAGCCTTGATGCTGATCTCAGCATGAGTTACCTCAAGAGTTCCGTACCGATACTCAATCTTGTAATGATCCGTAATGTCCTCATTATTTTCATTCATAATCGAAACCAAGAACATGTTAGCAACTCTGCCCACGTTCAATGCTCCCGCAAGGAGGACGGGCTTCGCATAATGCTTTCCGTAATAGTTATATCTGGTCTCGTGGTAAACCTCATAAGTAAAGATATTTCCATCGTATACGTGAGTACTGCTCTCACTTGAATATTGAAGAACGCTATAATAAACGTGCAAATATCCGGGATCTACATCTATATTGAACGTATCGGTTACGTCTTCTCCGTATTCGTCATAAAGGCGTATCTTGGTAATGTTTGTTTGCGTTTTTCCGTATCCGCGCTGCTCTCCCGAGATCTCAACCTCATAGGTATAGCCGAGAGATTCATAATATTCAAAGCCTTCTATGCGTTCGCAGATCAAGACGGTATCCCTGCCTCCCTGCACCTCGATATCCTCGGGCTTTATCTGAATCGATATCTTGTCATCGGGAGGACTGTCCCCAGACGAGGGCGTTACCTCGACAGGCATCCAGCCAAACCCCCTAACAAATATCTCAACCCATGCGTGCGCCTGAGCCGCGGTAACGTCAGTCCATTCCATGGCGGCCGTATCACCGAGAAATCCGACGGTATATCGCGCGGGTATACCGAGAGCGCGGAAAAGCATAGTTGCCGACGCCGCAAAATGACGGCAGACACCGCTATCGTACTCCTCCAAAAATGCAACGGGAATATTTTCCTCCTCTTCAAGCGCGGGATCGAAATTCATATCGTATTTCTTTGCCGAGCTTATATACGCTGCAACTTTTTCAACTACGTCAGATGCATATTTCTTAAATCCCTGCTCTTGAATTATCTTTCTCATATATGCCTCAGTTTCGGGAGTAAGCTCAAGATAAGTCTTTTTTACGTAAGCTTCATATTCATCAGCAAAAATTGCCATGTCCTGCAGACGCAAAACCTCTTTATAATCAACGTAGTTTACCGTGTACGTATAATTTTCCTCTCCGTAAGGATAAACCGTTTCGGGAACATCAAGTCCACCCGTCGCGTAATACGGCATTACAACCGTACCGTCAAGAGATTCTATATAAATACTCCTTTCAGCAGCTTTTGCCGACTCAAGAATATATTGTCCTGAAAAATAAGTCGCGGATATATCAGGATAATATTTCGAAACGAATGGCTCTGCTTCAAACCACTGATTTCCCTCACAGGTAACATAGCTGCCCTGTCTGAAATAAACGTTTTTGGCCGTCTTTGTCGAATAGACTCTGAATATTACGCGGGAGAGGTCAATGCTGCCGCCTCCGCCGCCTCCACCGCTTCCGCCGCTTCCGCCGCTTCCCGTTAAATTATTCAGATCATTCATATTGGGAATGGTTCCCGAGGCATCGTATTTCGAATCGTATCCGGACCAATCAAATCCGCTAATAAGAACGTCAGGAAAGAAGATGGCTATGAGCGTCACCGTCAGCGCCAATGCCAGCAGAACTACTACTAAAGACATTGAAATTATGTTTATCAATTTGTTTTTACTCGGCATGGTCTACTCCCTTCTTCATTCTTTAAAATTCAAACTCAGGCATTTCTGAGAATTCTCATAATATGGTCGCGACAAATGGGCATATTGCCCTCGCCAAAGAGGTCGTCAATAAACGAGATAAGTCCCTCCGCCGCGTGTCTTAAATATATCGGGTTCTGTGTTTCGAGCTTTCGTATGACCTTCTTCGACAGAATATCGTCAAGAGCGCAAAGCTCGTCCCCGCCGCAGCTGATGTACACGGGAATGTACGTCAATATCTGCTTCATTATTCTGTTACCGAAGGTGATATGGAAGTTCTCGATAAGGTATTTATCAAGCTCGAGGAGTCGCTGCTTGTTTCGTCCGCTTACCTCGTATTCCTTGATTGCATTCTCAACGAGCGCATTGAACTGCTCCGCGGATATCTTCTTTTTAGACGTTACGGGACAGATAAATCTCTCCGCCTTCTTATTGAGGTCGAGTATCATCGCTCTGTCGTATACCTTATCGGATATTGCGAACGTCGAATCGTCGTTATTCGCCGTGCCTATAAACCACATATTCGTGGGAAGCTTTATTCTGCCGTCCTTGAGCTGCATGGGGTCGTTTTCCCATCTGTCAGATACAACGTCGAGATATCTTTCCTCGGGGTTGGGCAATTCAAGGAGCGAGAGAAATTCCGCAAAGTAATACTCTACTCTTGCGATATTCATTTCATCAAGCACCGTTATATACATATCACGGCTGTAGTTTGCCTCGTACATCTTCTGAAGCAAGAGAGTTTCGTTAAATCTCTTCGTAAACTCGTTATAGTAGCCGATAAGGTCGGTTCGCTCCTTCCACATTGGCTGAACGGGTATTACCGTCGAGCTGTTGTCTATAAAGCTGCCGAACGCGTGAGCGAGCGAGGTCTTACCCGTACCCGACATACCCTGCAAAATGAGTATGTGGGACACCGACATACCCGCGATAAAGCGTCTTATATCCTCGATATCGTAATAAAGCTTTAATTTACTTGCCGCGTAATTGCGGAACTCCTCGCAGAGCTCCTCGAGATTTTCGATCTTATCATACTTTTTGTGTCCGTACGTATTTCTCTTTGCATCTATCTCCGAGAGCATACAAAATCTCTCGGCGCTCTCGGATTCTTCTTCGTCGTTCTTAGTATCAGCGCTATTGCTTGTAATAACGTTTATTTTCTGCGCCTTGCGGCGGCCACCGAACAAAAGTACAAGCAGGAGCGCCATAAGCATTATCGGAACTAAAAGAAGAAGAATTATTACTAACATAACCGTGCGGGAATCCACAAGGTTATTATCTCTGACGGCCGTGATCAGCGACCAGGCAAGGAGCGCCTCAAGTAAAACCGCCAGAATTATTATAAATACTCTTTTACCTGTTTTTTTCTTGTTCATCTTTCAAATCAGGATCTATCCTGCCCATTCTTGTCTTTGAAATTTTTTAGGTTGAGCAGATCGCGTCTTATCTGCTTCTTGGCGCGCTTCCATTCTTCCTTAAAGAATTTTGTAAAGACCTCGTATTCAGCCTCAAGCTCACAGAAATCCTCGCGATCCGTGTATACGTCGTTCTCATCGAGCGCGCCCTCCTTGTACTTGAGCGCAAGATATCTTGCCTCGGCCAAGCGCTTGGCTTCTTGAAGCGCGTCATAAGCCGTCTGAAGCTCACGCAGCTTTTCCTTAAGCTCGGCGATCTCGGCAGCAAGTGTGCCCTCGGCGTTTTTCTGCGCCTCGAGAAGCTCACCTATATGCTGATTAAAGGCATCGATCTCGGCAAGATGCTTTTCCCTCTCCGCCTTGAGAGTGCTCTCATTTGCGGAAATTATCTCGTGTATCTTTAGAGCATAAGCGGAATTGATCCTCTGCACCTCGTCAAGATGCTCGGCTCTTATCTGCTCCAGCTTCATATCAAATTCGTTTATCTCCTTATTCAAGGAGTCGATATGCGTCTTTAGCTGCTCCTTTTCATCACCCAGCACCTCAATGGTCGCGCGCAGAGTCGGAATAGTACCGATCTCACGCTCGAGCATACGGATATGACGCTCAAGCTCGAGCATATATTCCGCGGGATCGTCGGAGTGATTGCGCACGCGACGTGCCAATGCCTCAAGCTTTTCCGCGTGAAGCTTTATCTTTTCATCGCGAAGTCTCGTCTCCTCCCTGTCGTACTCGGCTTTAAGGTAGCCCCCTATATTGAGTCCGTACTCATAGGTTAGGAACGAGAGCAGAATGACGGGCTCGGCAATATCGAGAGACATTTCCTCGGTAAATGGAGAAATTTCCCTTATCTCCTCCTCGATGGTGTAGCCGTCCTTGTCATACGAAATAATAAAGTCGTAAAGCGCGACCGCTCCCTTGAAATTATTATCCATTTTTAGCACGTTCGTTTTGGTTATCGGGGGACGGAGCATCGCCACCTTCGACTGATATTCCATAAGCGGCGTCGCAAGGAACGCGAGAATAGTTTTGAGAATAAGGTCTATTCTGTCGATGATCTCCTTCTCCGCGTTATGCTCGCGGAGATACTTATCGTCTTCCTTGACGTTGTGTATATCGACCTTGACCTTCAAGCTTTCCTTTCCCACCTGAATATCACGGTCCATTGTAAAGCTGCCGTCGTATCTGTTAGTCGCGGAAAGAATATTGTTATATCTGAAGGTCACGAAATCGCGGAGATAGCAAAGCAGCATATAGAGAAATCTGTTCTCGTAAACCGTGTAATCGTTAAGTCGCTCGACCGAATAAAGCTTATCGGGAATTATCTCATCGTCAACGGGCTCCTTCGTGAGCATTTCGCTATGCTTTGCCAGGTGCTTAATAGACTCGGTGGAGATATGCTTTACCTTTTCAATCGGGAGAACCTCGCCGTTCGAATAAATAAACTGTCTCTCTTCCTTTATTGCCTTTTCAATATGTACGAGGCCCTTCTCAATTTCCGAAACCCACTCCTCGTCAACCTTACAATGAGCTCTTTTGATTATTATCTTGTCCGCGCCCGCATCCGACGCAAGAAAGCCGCGCTTGATCCGCAGACAATCGGAATTATTATCGGTAAGCTCTCTGTAATTCAGCAGAGCTCTGTAATATACGTCTAATTGGTTCATACAAACCTTCCTTTTTAGCGCAAAAACGCGCAATTTTACACATTTCTGAGAATTCTCATAATATGGTCGCGGCAAATAGGCATATTGCCCTCGCCAAAGAGGTCGTCAATAAACGAGATAAGTCCCTCCGCCGCGTGTCTTAAATATATCGGGTTCTGTGTTTCGAGCTTTCGTATGACCTTCTTCGACAGAATATCGTCAAGAGCGCAAAGCTCGTCCCCGCCGCAGCTGATGTACACGGGAATGTACGTCAATATCTGCTTCATTATTCTGTTACCGAAGGTGATATGGAAGTTCTCGATAAGGTATTTATCAAGCTCGAGGAGTCGCTGCTTGTTTCGTCCGCTTACCTCGTATTCCTTGATTGCATTCTCAACGAGCGCATTGAACTGCTCCGCGGATATCTTCTTTTTAGACGTTACGGGACAGATAAATCTCTCCGCCTTCTTATTGAGGTCGAGTATCATCGCTCTGTCGTATACCTTATCGGATATTGCGAACGTCGAATCGTCGTTATTCGCCGTGCCTATAAACCACATATTCGTGGGAAGCTTTATTCTGCCGTCCTTGAGCTGCATGGGGTCGTTTTCCCATCTGTCAGATACAACGTCGAGATATCTTTCCTCGGGGTTGGGCAATTCAAGGAGCGAGAGAAATTCCGCAAAGTAATACTCTACTCTTGCGATATTCATTTCATCAAGCACCGTTATATACATATCACGGCTGTAGTTTGCCTCGTACATCTTCTGAAGCAAGAGAGTTTCGTTAAATCTCTTCGTAAACTCGTTATAGTAGCCGATAAGGTCGGTTCGCTCCTTCCACATTGGCTGAACGGGTATTACCGTCGAGCTGTTGTCTATAAAGCTGCCGAACGCGTGAGCGAGCGAGGTCTTACCCGTACCCGACATACCCTGCAAAATGAGTATGTGGGACACCGACATACCCGCGATAAAGCGTCTTATATCCTCGATATCGTAATAAAGCTTTAATTTACTTGCCGCGTAATTGCGGAACTCCTCGCAGAGCTCCTCGAGATTTTCGATCTTATCATACTTTTTGTGTCCGTACGTATTTCTCTTTGCATCTATCTCCGAGAGCATACAAAATCTCTCGGCGCTCTCGGTCTCATCGTCATTCTTATCGGTATTGCCCTGAATATTTCCGATAACCACGGTCTCTGCGGAATCCGTATGCTTATTCTTGCGCTCGGATACCACCACCGCAACCGCCAGAATTCCAATCAGCAGCAACACGACGAGAATATATATCATTATCGCTATTTCCGAGGTCAGAAAATTTACAAGGTCGCTACCCTCAAAATCTATGAGCCCCGTTTTTAAGAATATATTTCTTAGCATTTTTCGTCTCCTGAATTTGCTGAATTACTTGGAATTTGCCTTGAGTGATCTTAGTGAGGACTGTACGTTTTCCTCACCGAATATAGTCTCAAGCGCTTCGGAAATAACGGAAATGAACTTGACGTCACAGCTCTCGGCGGCGAAATAAGGCAAAAGCTTTGTATTGAGCGCCTTGTAAAAGCCCTCTTTACTGTCCCCGCCGCAAAGCGCGTACACGTTTACGTATC
Organism: uncultured Clostridium sp.; assembly: GCA_964567085.1. Lineage (GTDB taxonomy): Bacteria > Bacillota > Clostridia > Oscillospirales > CAG-272 > SVTX01. The sequence goes on along the minus strand of CAZMKU010000021.1, from coordinate 7,246 downwards.
TCTCAAAGCCGACCGTAAGCTTATTTGTTATCCTGCGGCTATCCTCACCGCCTATCGCAGACTCGAGCCTGTCGATCTTCTTCCAGGTATCCTCCGTAATGACCGCCTGATTTCTCGATTTATCGAGCATATATTCGAACTGATAGAATTTCAGCTTGTTGAGGTCGGGATTTATACCCGCGGGAGCGCATCTTGTAAATTCAATGCTCTGCAGCGCGGAGACCTCGCCAAGATACGTGGGCATATCGTAAGCCTTCTCCGTGCTCGCGATATTGAACATAAACCAAACGTTCTTTGCTATGGCTATACGCTTATTCGCACCGTACTCGTCCTGATAATTTACGTAAATATTGCTAAGCGGATTTCTTATATATTTAGCATACGGAACGAAATAATCCGAAATGCTCTCAAAGGAAACGTTAGTAAGCGAGATAATAAACATATTCCGCAGGGACTTCTGCGCGTACTCAAGTCCTCTCATAGCGTTCGTCTTAACTCTCGTGGAATCCTCGAGTGTCTTGTAAAGCACGCTGTCCTCGGTCGTATAGCCCTCGTCAACCCTGTCGATGCAAACGGGTGACTCGAGGTATTCGCAAAGAAGGGTCACGAGCGCGGTATAATACTCGTCGTCCATCTTTGTAATAACCAAGCGGGAGGAAGCAAGCGCGGAGAAAATTTCCGCGATCATCGTCCCGTCAAGCTTATATCCCTTCTCCTTTGCGAAAAGATCAAAGTCACGGACGAGATCTCCAAACTTAAATTCCTTATTTACGTACTTTAAATATTCGTCATCCGTATAATCTATAGCGTCGTTATTATCGGCGACCTGAAGCTCAAGTCCGTCAAATTCCTTTACGAACATCTGCTCCGCCGAAAATACGGGGATCTTCTCCGCGTCCGCAAAGTGTCCCTTGTTCTCCGCGTCGATCCTCTCGCGCTCCATCTTGAGAAGCTTCGTCGCGTCAACTCCGTGCAGAACGAAGAACACCACGCCCGCGCCAAGCAGGATCGCGGAAATGATATAAATAAACATTGAATTTATACCCGCAGCCATTGAGAACAGCGCAAGTATTACCGCAAGCAGCATCGCGCCCGCTCCGCTAACGATATTTCTATAACTCTTTTTCATAAGCTTATAATTCGCCTCCAACGTATATTTGTCCGACACAATATTTGACTCGGACTGCAAATAATCGGATAATTTTTCTTTCGCTTCACAGGAAAGCTCATCGCCCCCCATTTTTATCCTCGCGGACAGAAGCTCTTCGTCGATCGAGGAGCCGAGACAGAGCCGATACTCTCCTGACGGGAGGATATATTCTCCTCTTTCTTCGTCGTACAAGGAATAGGTGTACTCGATAGTCACGGATCTGCTCTCGCCGCCGGCAAGACTTATTTTTTCAAATCCTACAAGCTCCTTTTTGGGTAAAGCGAGCCCGAAATTCTGAGCGCTGATATAAAGCTGGATTATATCGCTTGCAGGTCTTTTCGAGGTATTCTTTACGTTAAAGCTTACGCTCTTATCCGTAACCTTAAAATTAGAATATCTGAATCTCGCGGGCACAAAACCGCTGCCCAAGGAATAGCTCGAGCAAAGTCCCGCGGTATTTACGTATCTGTATCCCATAAACGCGCCCACGAGCTCGCCGTGATATTTTCTGTATATTTTTCCCTTCTCAAAGCTGTCCGTGTTAAAATACATCGGCTTTGAAAGCTTTCCCTCGGCATTATCAAGCCCCAATGCAACCTTTATCGCCTGCATAACGCTCTTCTCTGTTAAACCCGAAGCGAGAATGACCGCCGACGCGTAATTTGTAAACGCCGCGTCAAGAGCATAGCTGCCGCAGAGCACGTAGATTGCCTTGTGCTTATAGCTTGCAAGGCTTTCGGCAAGATGCATCTGATTTGCGTCGAGCTGCAAATTCTCGGTTCTTGCTATATTTTTTTCGCCCTCGCGGGTCTTACCTAAAAATACGATTATCTTATCCGAGCTCTTGGCAAGCTCGCAGGCAGCAGAAGCTCCGCTCTTCGACAGATCATAGCCAAGCTCGTAGCCTGCGGCATAGCCTGTAACCGCGTATCCGACGCTTTCAAGGTAAGCCGTATATATTTCCGCCCCGAGAGAGCGAGCCTCTCCGTCGGGATAATTTATTATGTCTCCGATAATGCCGACCGTCTGCTTGGGAGACACGGGAAGAACGTCCTTCAGGCTCTTGAGCAGAACCGTGCTTTCTCTGTAGCACCTATCGCAAAGCTCGGGAGCGTCAACGTCGGTATTCAGAAGCGAAACGTGGGTCTTATTACATTCCGCGGCGAAATCAATAAGCCTTTCTACCGCAAGATCGATATTCCGCGCGGAGATCGCGTTACCCGATTCCTCCTCGGCTATAAGCTCTCCTACGGTAACCTTACCCTTGGAAATGCCGTCCTTCATAGCGAGGTATTTATCTGCCGCCGCCTTTAATATGTTGGCAGAGGCATCAAGGCATATCTGACCGCCGCAGATCGCCTGAACGGTCAGATGCGCCGCCACGCGCTCCTTCAGGAGAAATCCGTTAAAGCCGCGCAGCCCTCCGTCAAGCGCAAGACGGCAAAGCTCCTCGTTGACACAATAATACGGCGACTGCTCCCCAAGATTTTCCGTGAACAGACCGATGCACGAGCCGAACGAGAGCACTCTCTCAAACGGCTTTACAATATAATCGCGGATAATTCTTTTATTCGGCTTTTTGTCCATCCATTCGGCATCAAGACGGGATACGTTAAAATCAGTGAGGCACGCCGCCATAGACGTATCAGCCGCCGCGCGCAGGATCTCGCCAACCATCGCGACCGTAAGCTCGACGTCCTCGGAATATGAATTGTCGTACGGATTTATTTTGATTTTCGGGCCCTTTATCACGGCGCAGTTAACACCGTCACGGCTCATATCAATAAATACCGCCTTTGCGACCTTATAGAAAAGCTCCCTGTCGTACGCGTTCGCAACGCTGAATATGGACGGATACGACCTCTCACAGTATTTATTAAAATCACCGAATTTTACCGAGGGAATTCCAAGCGCCTTGAACTCGATATCCTCAAGCGCGCCCGCATCAGTCAGGAGCCTTACCTTCTGAGAGATGCTCAAGTTGTCCAATATGTGTTTATATTTAAGCATTTTTAAACCACCGAAGCTTGTTTTATTTTACCCCAATAACTCAATTGCGTACTTAATAATGGGATAGATGCTCATACCAATAACCGTCACCAGAGCGAGAATTGCGAGGAGCTTTACGAGTCCGTACTCCTTCTGCATTTGAGACCTTGCGGAATGATATCCGAAATTTCCCTGATTATCGGGGTCGTATCTCCATCTGTTTTCTTGAAGATACACCGCCGACGCGCCCTTATGCTTGAGCGAATAGTAATATTTTCCGCATCTCGCGCAAACCATCTGTATTTTGAAATCCACACACTTGTCGCAAAGCTTGATACCGTTTGCAAGAGCAAAGGTCTTGCCCTTCGCCGAACGGGATATCTCCTCGCGAACGCGGAATTTCTTTATCACGTTCCCCGCCGAGTCAAGCTGGAACAGAATAAATTCAATATAGCTGACCGCCGCCTCAAGGCCGTTATAAAAACGGAGGGACAGATACTTCTCCTTATTGCCGTTCTTTAAAAATACGTACTGCTTGGGATATACTGCGGGGGGATTTTTACCGTTGTCGTATTCTCCCTTGGATATGATACTGTAATTCACCTGCGACATATCAGTTCATCTCCTTTCTGTACTTGAATCTGTACAAAAGCGCGATGGCCGCGCCCCAAGCAAGTCCGACGAAAAGGAATTTTACAAAAGCGCCGATGCCCGATAAAAATTCAATATCCGAATTTGCAAAAAGCGCGCTCAGAAATGAATTCAAAAGCACTCCCGAGATCGCGATACACAAGGCGGAAAGCACACCGCAGATCGCGCAGGACACGTCCGAATACTTCACCATAACCCTGCGGTCTACGTACATATTATCAACCTTGCGCACAACGAGACTCACGTAAGACGTCTCGGCTACAAGCGGAACGGAGCTCGTCGTCTGCGAAGATTTCAGCTGCTCGCTGACCGTTACGACGTCAATAAGCTTATTTCTGTTATTGAACACGAGTATGTCGTAGCTAAGATGGTTTATCTTATCGTTTACGTAGCACTTGAGATATTTCGAGCCGTCCCTTGTAAAGAGCATATACTGCTTTACGTATTTTCTCGCACAGATCTCGGGCTCGTACACGATACCTCTGCCGTCCTCATACACGTATTTCTTTAAACCGCGGTCGGAAATTTTCTTGCCCGCAAAGGTGGGCTTCATAATAAAGCGCGGAAAGTAAAACGCTATGAGTATATATGCCATAAATATTCCCGAGAGGGCTATCACGCCCTTGAGAATTATTTCCATAACTGTATTTAGTCCATCCATATCAGGTCTCCCATAAGTTTTTATTCGGGATGCTCTTATTCTTCGTCGACGCTGTACTTTTCAAAGAAGTTCTTGATCGTGTCGGAGGTTATCTCGCCCGTGGTAGTCCGAAGGTCCTCCACAAGCTGCTCTGCGGCAACCTCGACCATATCATAAGAAACCTTAAGACCGTTTTTATTTATGCTCCTATAAACCTCGTCCTTGATTATCGCTATCCGATCTTCATCGGACATATCCGCAACATTGTTTACGACGTCCGAGATATTAGTAACTATCCTGTCAAGATCCTCCTCGGACATACCGTCGAGTATCGCAGTGGAGATCATATTGAGCGCCATATTGTCAAAGTCAAGCGAAATATCCGCCATTCTGGGATTTTTCGCAAGTATGTCCTCCACTCTCTCAATAAAATCCGTGTTATCAATAATCGAGATCATCTCCGAGTAATCCGTAACGCCGATAAGCTCGGCTTCGTAAAACAAAATATAAAGCTCAAGCAGAGTCGTCATATCCTTTTCAACGTATTTCGGCGCGGTCTGCGAGCAAACGTACAGAACCTTATTGATAACAGGGTTTATCGTGGATGTGACGTAAGGCTTCGAGAGTCCCAAGAACGATTCGCCGTCCATCCACGCCTTCGCGGTTTGAGACACGAAATCAGACGTGATGCATTTGAGGCTTTCGGACTTGTTTATATATTTACCGACGCTCGAAAGCTCGTTCACCTCGTCGGGCGTCGCCTCGTCGATATTCGCCATAAGCCTTGCGGAGGATAAGATCTCATTGTAATATTCCGCGGTATTCTTGATCTCTCTGCCGAGAGCAAAATAATTTCCGTTAAGCTCGCTCGAGGCGTTGGCGTAATAAATAATATTTCCGCCGCAATAATAAACTGCGTTTGCTATGGGGTCGTCTCTGTAAACGGCGAGCTGATCCTCAAGCTCCGCCTTAGTATCGCCAAGCACGTTATTGCCATCTACTGTTATGTCCTCGGCAAGCTCAAATACTCTGTCAAGCGTCTTGACCGAGCCCATAACGGGGGAAATGAATACCGAGGCGATGAAAATTCCGCAGAGCGCGCTTATTGTGACCGTAAGGAGCTTCTGATTCTTATCTATCCAGCTCGCGCTCTCCTTCTTTACTCTCTCGCTCGTCTTGTCGCGTTCAAGATACCTGCCCTTGACAATAAACGCCACAAATCTTATTATCAGCGACATTATCGGATATACGAAAACAAAAACAAACGGAGTCAGCGCGGCGTCGCAATAAGCGACTATGATCGAGCTTGTGCTCGGCAGATTGTTCAGCATCGAATCAAAGACCCCGAGGCTTAAAATCATATTGTAAACACTATCGACAAGTATGTCGGATAACAGCTTTGACGCTATAATAGATAAAACTACCGATAGCAGAACGAGGCAAACGTGTATAAGGCTTTCGTAAAATCCTCTCTTAATTCCCCTTGCGATCTGATATGACACAAATACCGCTACAAGCAATAAAACGGCAACAGAAAATAAGGAAAATGACATACGAAACCTCCATACGCCTCGGGCGCTTCAGTAGTTTGATGATCTATAACAACAATGTCAATATTTATAAATTTATATATATAAAAAATAATATCATAAATATGGTTGTTTGTCAAGTTTTTTAGGTAAAAGTGAGCAAAAATCAACGTCTCGCAATAAGATAGCAATTTCCCGCCCGTATTCACGCCCCATTTTGCATAAAAGCATTGCCGTGGATGGCGTGATACTCCGCTTTGGGTATCACGCCATCCACGGCGGATTTTTTATATATAATTTGTTTTACATCAATTCGCCCGTTCGGAATTCAAGAGTGCCGTTGAGGTACGCCTCCTCGTCCTCGGGAACTAAAACTATAATTCCGTTCGGCAAAATGTAGCTTCCGTTTTCGGTGTGGGGGTAATCGGAGGGGATGCTGTCAAGGGTTCCAAATAGCACTTGAGCACCGCAATACCTGCAAATACTCAATCCCCCCGCAGTGCTGCAATTAACGTCATAGATTTTTTTCTTAAATTCATAAATACACCTCCATTATATTGTTTATCCCGTTAGTATACAATATATCTTTTAACAAACTCGTCGAGACTTAAGAAATCATAATACTTATCAACGATATAATACTCCCCTTGACGCTTCTCACAAGACACGATTGCCCCGTCCTCATATAAAGGATCGTGGCAAAATACTATACTCTTTTTTGAAGAATTCGCGAAAAGAAACGTTTTGTCAAACGTAATGCTTTCATTTGTGTTAAATCCATTTTTAAATTCAGGAGTAAATACTTGAAAATATTCCACCTCGGGAACTGCCTCGGCATTTGATGAAATGTCCTTTACCAACGATGTCTTATTTATTTGAAATGCGACAACAAACTTTTGACCGTTATATTCATCGGGAATATCATTGACATTTTTAAATTCACCCCAAGTATATTCCTCAACACAACAGCTTGAATACATATTCTCAACGTATTCATGAGTAGGGTTATAATATCCGCACATATAGTAATAGTTATCAGGAGAGAATTCCAAATGTAACGGCTGTTTTCCTCTTTGAACCTGCTCGTGAAATGGGACAATATCAGGCAAATCGTAGTCTGACATAAGACCGCGCAAATATCCAACCAAGGCTGCAATAAGTTCAATTCTCTTTTCTTCCGCAGAAACGGGTTCCATAGTCACCTGCTCTGTATCGTTATAAACTGAAGGCTCCGTAGTCTCCTCCGTTTGCGAGCCGTCTGAATTATCGTTCACAACATCACACGCT
>CAZMKU010000020.1:0-19965 GCA_964567085.1 uncultured Clostridium sp. | reverse complement strand
GTAGGTAACATATTCTATGGAATTTCGAAAACTGTCCTTTAGAGTACGTTCCCTTGACCCCTTCCGTTTTTCGCATCATAAAATACACCCGCCGACATCGGCGGGTGTAAAATTTTAAGTTTATTTATACCAATTAGATTTCCGGTAATAATCGTAAAGCTCAGCTATTTCGGCATCATCAAGGATTCCACTTTCGTAAGCCTCATCTAAAACGTAAAGCTCACCCTCAAAATAAACCCTCATAACCTCTGCGCCGAATTCAAACTCATATCCTCCAACCTGCAGCTTCGTTGAAACACCGAGCATTGTAATTCCGGGAGTTTGCAAAACAACACAATAAGCATTATCGAATATGCCGTAGCAATTCAATCCAACCTGTTCGGGAGTATACCCATTTTCCTCATAATTTGCTCCATGCGCCGCTGTCAATCGAGTAATTTGTATCTCGCGCTTTATTTCCTCGGTTAACTCTGAGGGCTCGTCATCTCCCCAATAGGTTTCGTTGTAATTGTTGCAAAGCTCAGCAATTTCCGATTCATCGAGAATGCCGTTTTCATAAGCTTGAGCAAGACCGTACAGAACTCCATCAAAATAAACCTGTATCACATTCGGAGTTTCGTAAATAAATTTCTCACCTGCGACAATGACCTCTGTAACGATACCAAATTGACCACAGGTCTTATCCCATAGCATAACGCAATAAGCATCATCAAATTTACCGTATAATTCTATAGGAACATCTTCGGGCATATAACTGTATTCTTTGTATGATGTTCCATATACCTTTTCCAAAAATGCCAATTGAATATTTCGCTTAATTTCATCCGACATCTGTAAAGAATTATTATCAATTACTTCATCTGTATTATCAGTCATCTGCGAATTAGGATCAGCCGTGTTATTATCTAACTTATTAGTATCGCACGAAACCAAGGCTCCGAAAAGACAAATTATAAGCATTGTTGTAATTATTAAGCTGATCACCTTAATATATCTATTCATATAAAAGCTCCTTTCTTGAATTGTTAATCAGCGAATCAATTATACACATAAAGCTCCGTTATCCAATTCTTTTTTGATAACGTGCCCATATCGTTCGAATTATACCCACAGCTTAGACAAATACCGGTCAACAAACTAAAATTATGTGATTCTGTATACTCAAACGAACAATATTTACAACTTATTGTGTGATTTCGTAAATTGCTTGAACTATATTTTAACGTGTGATTTTCCTGCTTTTCATAACCGCATATTGTACAAACACAGCTATGTCCATTTATAGTACCATCATAACTATAAGAATAATTATGAAGAGCTTCGTTTGTGAGAGCTTTGTATGCATTTATCACTCCATCACTAATACAATATCTATCAAAAATACTATACCCATAGTCATTATAATAATAATCCACACTACTCATAATAATAGCTTTTAATTCTGCAGCACTTAATTCAGGATGTGCTGATAATAATAATGCCGCAACACCTGAAACAATCGGAGCTGCCATAGATGTGCCACTTGCATAAGCATAGCCTTCATTAAGGACAGTACTATAAATATCTTCACCTGGAGCGAATATGTCAACAGTTGTTATACCATAATTTGAATTTACCCATTTTCTGTCAGCCACATTAGATGCACCAACAGAAATTAAATTGCTTAACCTATAACTACTTGGATAATATGTTCTGTCCTCACTATCTTTCGTATCATTATCATAATTATAATTGCCTGCAGCACAAACAAACAATCCATCAAAGTTTTGTATTTGAATTTTTAGTGTGTTTAAATAATCCGCCGTGCAAAATGTACTAGATGAATAATTAATAATATCTATACCAATTTCATCTGCATATTTAATTGCCTCAATAACTGCATCATCATTTACATAAACTTCACCCTCGGAATCGGGCACATCATCTACTCTTAAAGAAATCAAATCAACATTCCAACACACACCAGATATTCCTATACCGTTATTACTCTCCGCTCCAATGATACCTGCAACATGAGTACCATGGCTAGATTTGATATCGCTAGTTGCAGACGGATAATGATCGACAAAGCTTTTACTTAACGAAGTATTTACCCTGTCTATCAAATCGGGATGCGAAGCATCTATGCCTGAATCTATTACACCAACTTTTACAGAATCGCTTCCGGTTTCAATATCCCATGCATCTCGGAGTTGAATTTTATCTATAGCCCATTGATAGCCATCAGCATATGCGGGATCATTTATAGTGGAATTTAATGTATTTCTATAATTTGGATTTGCACAATATATATCATCTCTATCTTCAAGAATTTTTATTGAATTTAAAACATTCTCTTTAGAATGAACTGAAAGCGTTAAATGAAAAATTCTGCACAACTCGCCTTCCTTGGGTTCAATCGTCAAATCTTCAATTTCTATACAACCGATATCAGAAAAATCACTAATAGTATATTCTCTGAAATTATTATCCGGTGTTGTTACAATAAGTATTTCATTATCGGTAAATTCATCATCTAACGTAGCTTCGCAATAAACTTTATCTATTGAGTCATCAATATCATCCGTAGCAAATACCGAAATATTCAACGTACATATCAAAACAGATACCACTAAAAATATTGATAAGAACTTTATTGTCAATTTTTTCATATATGTCCTCCTTATATATTTATTCAAAACTCTTAATTTATGTTTATAAATACTAATTTGATGTTTTTAATCGAAACAAGCTTGCGACCACATTATTTTTTTGCCCGCAAGCAAATCAAATTCCGATGCGCAAGGCAGATACAATATAAATCAATATAATCGAAAGCATTTTCATATGATTTACCTCCCGGATTTATCCAATATTGTCAAAATTTTATCCTTCCATCCTTATTATATCATAAAATTCAATGTTTGTCAACTATATAATAAATCCCCCGTTATACGGGGGATTTATTATTCGATCACTTCGAGCAAAAGAATTTTATCGTCAAACGCGCCGCGCTCGTCTGCCTTTTTCTTTCGTACGGCTTCAAGCTCCTCTATACTGTAACCGCGAGCCTTCGCCGCCGCGTAAATGACCTCAACCAAATCCGCAAGCTCCTCGAGATTTTTGTCCGCGTGGTATTCTGCAAGCTCCTCGTCGAGCTTTTTGTCTATCATCTCGATATATTCCTCGTCGGAAAGAACGCGCGTTACACATCTCTTACCCTTGCCCTCGATAATTTCGGGGATTCTGTCCCTTACAAGCTTATTGTATTTCATATCACCACTCCTCAAAATGAACCTTTGTCTCGTCGTAAAGATCGCGCTCGCAAGGCTCGGAATTCTTGGAATAACCGAATGCGATTATCGAATGCGGAATAATATTCTCAGGAAGCCCGAAAATTTCGCTCTGCGCCCGAATTTTCATCTCTTGCGGATAAGTTCCGAGCCAAACCGAGCCAATACCCATATCGTGAGCAGCCAAGATCATATTCTGACAAGCGATTGCTGCGTCAACCGTCCAATAATCAGGCGCGCTCGAATAGGCTTTATCAAGATTTCCGCAAACGAGTATGCTAAGCGGAGCGCCTTTAAGCGGATTTGCCGCGCGGCCGTTACCGTCTGCCATTTTATTCAGCTTGTCCTTGTCGGTCACAACTATAAATTCCCAAGGTCTTGCATTGACTGCGCTGGGGCCGCTCATTCCAGCGGACAAAATCTTGCGGATCTTCTCGGGTTCAATCGCCCTTTCTTCAAATTCTCTCGTGCTTTTTCTCGTAGCTATCGCTTTTAATGCTTCCATATTTACCTCACAAATCAATTAGGATTCCAACAGGACAATGATCGCTGCCCATAATTTCGTTCATAATAAAGCTATCGATCACCTTCCCCATAAGCCTTTTGGACACAAGGAAATAGTCGATACGCCAGCCCGCGTTCTTCTCGCGGGCTTTAAACATATAGCTCCACCACGAATATTTAACTGTATCGGGATAAAGCGTGCGGAAAGTATCGGCAAATCCCGCGTCAAGCAATTCACCGAATTTTTCTCTCTCGGCGTCCGAAAAGCCTGCGCTCATTCGGTTGCTCTGGGGGTTTTTGAGGTCGATCTCATTGTGCGCGACGTTAAGATCTCCGCAGATGATAACGGGCTTGATTTTATCAAGCGACACAAGATATTCTCTTACGTCGTTCTCCCACTCCATTCGGTAATCAAGTCTTGCAAGCTCGCGCTGAGAATTGGGAACGTATAAATTAACAAGATAGAAATCCTCATATTCAAGCGTTATCGCTCTGCCCTCGCGGTCGTGCCGCTCAATTCCTATGCCGTACTTTACCGAAATCGGCTCTCTCTTTGCAAAGATCGCCGTTCCCGAATAGCCCTTTTTCTCGGCGTAATTATAAAAGCTAAAATAACCCTCGGGCGCAAAATCGCTCTGTCCCTCCTGCATTTTGGTTTCCTGAAGGCAGAAAAAGTCCGCGTTCTGCTGCGCGAAAAATTCGTCAAAGCCCTTTGCTCTGCAGGCTCTGAAGCCGTTTACGTTAAATGAAATAAGCTTCATAATGACCTCAAATCAAATTAAGATATTCTTTCACGTCAAAGTCCTCGATCATCGAGTCCTTTTTGAGATAAAGCGGATGATGCGGATGACCCTTGACCGACCGTTTGCCCGCGGTGTACCATTTTGCGCCGTACGACTCACCTATCTCGATCATATCCGCGATACAGTCCGCAAGGTAATCTCTTTTTTCAATTATTGCGCCCCAAGCCGCCCAGATACAAGGCGCTTCGCCCGAGCGAGATAAAATATACTCGAACGCCTTCATATTTTCCTTGTGGAGCATAAGATTAAGCTCTCGGTCCATATCGTCGGGATTGGTCGCTCTCTGCGCGTAGACGTTGAACATAATAAACGAATCAAAGCCGTTATTCGCGGCAATTCTCGACACGGATTTGAGAGTATTATCAAGGTTGTCGGGCTCGGCGGTCGATGGGTTAATTCCGATAGTTATAAGCGGTCGCTCGCCAACCGTTCCCAAAATATAACGGTAATCGGAATAAAAATCGGGTATGTATAACCATTTTTCTCTGTCGTAGACCGCGCTGCCGTCGCGATGCTCGCGCGCATCTTCGAAGGTCAATATTTCAATTTCCTGTGTGCGTAATGAAGGTATATGCATTTTGTCTCCATATCAACGTTTTTATTACGTATATTATACCACAAAGAACGAGTTATGTCAATTTATATAAAAATGTTTATAAATTACTATTGCTAAACTCCGCGAAATATGTTATAATTAACGTAGGTAATTGCGCAAGGAGAACGACTATGACCATTGTTGAAAGATTTTTGAAGTACGTTTCATTCCCCACTATGTCGGACGAGAGCTCCGAGACCGTTCCAAGCTCGGCAAAGCAGCTTGAATTCAGCAAATTTTTACGCGACGAGCTGATAAGCATCGGGCTTTCCGACGTCGAGCTTGACGACAAAGGTTATTTGTACGCCACCCTCAAATCAAATTCCAAAAAATCAAAGGTCACCATAGGACTTATCGCCCACGTTGACACATCCGACGCGTGCGCGGACTTCCCGATAAAGACGAAAATCGTAAAATACACGGGTAAGGATATCTGTCTTAACGAGGAAAAGGGTATCTATCTCAAAAAGAAGGAGTACCCCTCCCTTTCAAAATACAACGATCAGGAGCTTATCGTGACCGACGGCACGACGCTTCTCGGCGCTGACGACAAGGCGGGCGTTTGCGCAATTGTTTCCGCGCTTGAAAGAGTAATCAAGAGCGGCGAGCCCCACGGAGAGATCAGGATCTGCTTCACTCCCGACGAGGAGATCGGTCGCGGCGCCGATCACTTCGACGTAGAAAAGTTTGGCGCTGACTACGCCTACACGGTTGACGGCGGCGCGCTCGGTGAAATTGAGTACGAAAACTTCAACGCGGCAAGCGCAAAAATCAAGTTCAACGGCGTATCCATTCATCCCGGCTCCGCAAAGAACAAGATGAAGAACGCGCAGCTCATCGCGATGGAATACAACTCATATATTCCCAAAGGTCAGACTCCCGCGGAAACCGAGGGCTACGAGGGCTTCTTCCACTTAACGAATATGGAAGGCGACTGCGAGAACGCGACTCTCCACTACATTATCCGCGACCACGACCGCGACAAATTTGAAGAAAAAAAGCGTATTCTCGAATATACCGCAAAGCTTATAAACAAAAAATACGGTAACGGCACGTGCGCCTGCGAGCTCCGCGACTCATACTACAATATGAAGGAGATCATCGAGGAGCATATGTACATAATCGTGCGAGCTATCGCGGCTATGGACGAGGTCGGTGTCAAGCCCGAGATAATTCCCATTCGCGGCGGCACGGACGGAGCGAGACTTTCCTTTATGGGACTGCCCTGCCCTAACATTTGCACAGGCGGCGAGAACTTCCACTCCCGCTTCGAATATCTTCCTGTCGACTCTCTCTGCAAGGTAGTTGATATCGTAGAAAGACTTATAATAAATACAGCAGATCTGGAGAAATAAAATGCCGAAATTATATTTTAAGTACGGAGCTATGGGCTCGTCAAAGACCGCAAACGCGCTTATCACAAAGTTCAATTACGAGGAGCGCGGAATGAAGGTGTGGCTCATAAAGCCCTCCATCGACAACCGCGACGGAGCAGCCGTTGTTAAATCAAGAATAGGACTTTCTCAGGAGGCGTACGTTGTCTCCCCCGACTGCAATCTTTACGAGGAATTTCAGGCAAACCACTTCCGCTGTCACGTTATTATTGCCGACGAATGTCAGTTCTTGACCGCGGCGCAGGTTGATCAGCTTCGCGCTATCGTTGACACGCTGAATATTCCCGTGCTTTGCTTCGGACTTCGCACGGACTTTCTCACCCATCTCTTCGAGGGCAGCCGCCGTCTTTTCGAGGTTGCCGACTCGGTTTCCGAAATCAAAACAATTTGCTCCTGCGGTAACAAGGCGATCGTCAACGCGAGAATTGACGGCGCGGGCAACGTAGTTACCGAGGGCGGACAGATACTTATCGGCGGCAACGACTCATACGTGGCTATGTGTCACGCCTGCTGGAAAAACGCTATCAATAAAAATAAATAAAAATAAGCAAACGAAAGGAAACGAAAATATGGATATCAAGGATATTTTAAAAACGGTTGACCACACGCTTCTTGACAGATGCGCTACGTGGGAACAGATAAAGGTAATTCTCGACGACGGAATCAAGTACGGCACAGCCTCCGCTTGCATTCCCGCCTCATACGTAAAGCAGGCGAAGGAATACGTAGGAGAGTCGCTCGCGATCTGCACGGTTATCGGCTTCCCTAACGGCTATTCCACAACCGCCACAAAGGTTTTCGAGTGCCGCGACGCGCTCGATAACGGCGCTGACGAGATCGACACGGTCATCAACATCTGCGATCTCAAGAATAAGAACTACGGCGCGATACTTGACGAGCTCCGCGCTCTCAAGGCTGTATGCGGCGACAAGATACTCAAGGTTATTATTGAAACCTGCCTTCTTACAGACGAAGAAAAGATCAAAATGTGCGAGATCGTGACAGAAAGCGGCGCGGACTACATAAAGACAAGCACGGGCTTCTCTACTGCGGGCGCGACGTTCCACGACGTTGACCTTTTCGCAAAGCACGTAGGCGAAAACGTAAAGATCAAGGCTGCAGGCGGTATCTCCTCTATTGCGGATGCCGAGGAATTTATCCGTCTTGGCGCTGACAGACTCGGCACGAGCCGAATAGTTAAGATAGTAAAGAACGAGCAGGGCTCGGGTTATTGATATGAAGAAGGCTAAAAGAGTATTTTTGACCGTTCTCGACTCCTTTGGAATAGGCTATGAGCCCGACGCGCACCTTTTCGGTGACGTTGGAGCAAATACACTCCGCAGCATTTCAAGGGTGGAAAATTTTAATGTTCCAAATCTCGTACGCTTAGGTCTTGGCAACATTGACGGCGTTGACTGTCTCCCGACCTGCGACAAACCCGAAGCAAGCGTCGCAAGACTTCGTGAGATCAGTATGGGCAAGGACACTACCGTCGGACACTGGGAGCTTATGGGCATCGTTTCCGAATCCCCCCTTCCCACCTATCCCGACGGATTCCCCAAGGAGATTCTCGATAAGTTCTCCGAAGCGACAGGCAGAGGTGTGCTTTGTAACAAGCCTTATTCGGGAACTGACGTTATCCGTGATTACGGCAAGGAACACGTTGAAACGGGCGACCTTATCGTGTATACCTCGGCGGACAGTGTTTTCCAGATCGCCGCGCACGAGGAGATCGTTCCCATTGAGGAGCTTTACAGATATTGCAAAATCGCGCGTGAAATTCTCGTAGGCAAGCACGGCGTAGGCAGAGTTATTGCCCGTCCGTTCGTTACCGCCCCCGACGGAAGCTTCAAGAGAACGGCTAACCGTCACGATTTCTCGCTTGTTCCCCCGAAAAAGACTGCCTTGGCGGCTATCAAGGAATCGGGACTTGACGTAATTGCAATAGGTAAGATCACCGATATTTTCGCGGGCGACGGCATAACCGAGACCATTTTCACACACGGCAACACCGAGGGTATCGCAAAGACACTTGAAATCGCGAAGAGTGATTTTTCGGGCTTCTGCTTTACAAACCTCGTTGACTTTGATATGCTCTACGGCCACAGACAGGACCCCGTAGGCTACGCGAGGGCGCTTATGGAATTTGACGCCTCACTCCCCGCCCTTATGGCAGAGATGGGAGAGGACGACATTCTCATTATCACGGCAGACCACGGATGCGACCCCGACGACAGTCACACGGACCACACGAGAGAGTATATTCCCTTCTTGGTTTACAGAAAGGGCGCGAAGGCACAGAATTTCGGCACGCTCGACGGATTTGCGCACGCGGGTAAATTGGTTTGCGACGCGCTCGGCGTTGAATATGACGCGGGCGAGGTTGTAAGCCTGTTTGAAAAAATGTAAAATATTACGGTTGTGTAGAAATACACAACCGTTTTTGTATTATAATATAATTCTCTCTCCGTAAGGGAGGATTATGACGGGAGCGAAGGACACCAAAAGATGCTCCCTCCGAGAGGGAGCTGGCATTTTCGCAAGAAAATGACTGAAGGAGAGTTGCGGGACTTAAAGAAAACAGTGCTACAAGTACGCGCTTGCTCCTTCCGTCTTTGCCTTCGGCAAATCCACCTCCCTCCCGGAGGGAGGATTAATTCAAGATAAGTCCCTCCCCTACGGAGCTGGCTAAAATAACAGAAGCACACACCCGAGGGAGGATGTTATATAAAAAAGCACACACCCGAGGGTGTGTGCTTAATTTTAATCAAAAGCTTGATTTAAGTTTTTAATTAGGGGTTAACTGTAATAGAGTTAACACGAACCTGTGCGGTAAGCTTAGCAATTGTAAAGCTATTAACAGCCTCAGAGAACGTTACCGTTACAACCGAGCCGCTAACCGCTACCGTTGCGCCCGAAACCGTGCCGATAGAATTCTTAAGGGCAGTTGCATAAGTGCTGTTATTACACGTAAACACGATCTTAGACATTGCCGTACCTTCAACAATTACCTCAGAGCTTGCATAGAAACGAACGGGGTTAGAATAATTTGCTACGTTACTTGTAGAAGCGCCCTTATTATTTGTAACCTTAACACCGTTCTGCTCCCAAACCTGAGAAGTTGTTGTCTGCGACGTACGGTTATCTGTGCTGGCGAAGCTGAGTGTTGCATTCTTAAGAGGAACGATCTCGATCTCGCCGCATCTTGAGCATTTGCTGTCTACAAAGTTGTGAACTACCGTATTACATACGGAGCAAACGCAAGTTTCCTCGTCGATCGTACCGTGCTCGGGAAGAACGTCACCCTCTGTCTTGCCGCAAAGCTTACAAGTAGAAGGAACTGCGCACGTAGCGTCAGCCATATCACACGTGTGAACGATGTAGTAGGAGATCCAGCCGTCAACCATATGGATCTCACCAACATTGCTGAGCGAACCGAGAACTGCAACTACGTCACCCAAGCCGGGCTTTTCTGTCATGTTTGCGAACTTAACTTCACCTGTACCATCGAACGTGTTCACGATCTTGAACGTCTGACCAGCTTCATTCATAATTGTCATGCTGCCCGTCGTAGCATCAAGAGCAATAATAGTACCTCTGAGACCGTACTTGTTGTATGTCTTAGCGCCGATAGAGGGCAAGGAGTTAGCGATCTCTTCAGCCTTTGTGTACTTGATGATGATGTCGCCAGCAGGCTCGGAAACAACTACGTTTTCATTCGTGGAAGGAACGAATACAACGAAGAAGTTAGTAACGAACCTAGTCTGAACGGGGCCTATCGTGGAGTATGTACCCGATGTACCGAACGCGTATTCAGCGCCGTTGACCGTAGCTACGAGAGTCTTAAGCTCTTCATCATACGTGTAAAGTGTGCTGGGAGCAGTCTCGTACTTGATGTTTACGTAAGAGCCGCTTGCTACCATATTAACGTAGAGTCTGTAGCCCTCAATATTAGCGTAGAGGTAGTAACCGCCGTTTACTTCTTCAACGTAGAAGTTAACAGCGTCAGCAACGGACTCGGAGGAGCCTGCATAGTAGCCGCTCATAGTGCCGTTGAGGTAGTAGATCTTGTTGAGGTTACCCTGAGCGAAGCCTACGTTATACTTCTGTCCGAATACGGGCTGTGTGCCTTCAAGAGTTACCTTCTCTACGGATGTATCAGCATCGCCGTATACAACCTCGATAGCTGTAATTCTAACCTGACCGTTGGTTGCCGTACCAGAGTTACCAACGCCAAGAATAAACTCGGAAGCGTTCACGGTAAGTACCGTGTTGGAGGAGATCTGCGACGAATTGAGCATCAATACTCCACCCAGATAAACGTTATAAGTAACCTTAATCGTCTTAATAACCTTACCTTCAGCAGCCGTGAAGATAATGGAGGGATTCTCAGTCTGGTAAATTCTCCAAGCCGTACCTGAAGTATAATATTTACCTGTGTTCTGCTCATATGAGCCAACGGGTGTTGCGCTCAAGGAAACGGTAATGTTGGAGTCCATTTCCAGTGTATCGTAAAGAACAGCGTTTGACCAACCCTTATCACTAATAACAACGCTAACCGTCGTATCGGCGTTAACCACGGGATCATCGGGTGTTTCTTCACCTGCGCCCGCAGCTACGAAGTAGATCATGAAGGGCTCGTAGGATGCGAGAGTAGGACCTACTGTGAGGTAAGTCTTATCATTTCTCGTACCGAATACGTATTCCTCATCGTTTACTATTGCAACGAGAGTCTTGAGTGTCTCGCTCCATGTGTAAACCGTGCTTGCAGTCGTTTCATAAGCGCCGTTTACGTGTGTGCCGCTTACAACCATGTTAACGTATGTCTTAACATCGTCAACCATTGTGTAAAGGTAGTAGCCGCCTGTCGTTTCCTCAATGAAGAAGCCGATAGCTTCATCAATGGACTCGGACGTAGCCATGTAATAGCCATCCATACCGCCCTTGAGATAAACTGTCTTTCCTGCCTGCTCCTGTACCATACCGATGTTGTACTCTGTGCCAACTACGGGAGTAACGGGGTCAGTCGAGGGAGTTACGGGTGTTTCGGGGTCTACGGGTGTTTCAGGGTCTACGGGTGTTTCAGGATCTACGGGTGTGCTTGTATCAGCTGCTACGAAGCAGATCATAAAGGGCTCGTAGGAAAGCTTGTTTGCGCCAACCGTTGTGTATGTGTTATCATTTCTTGTACCGAATACGTAATCAGCATCGTTTACTACTGCAACGATAGTCTTGAGTGTCTCGTTGTATGTATAAACCGTGCTTGCAGTCGTTTCGTAAGCAGCGTTTACGTACGAGCCGCTTACAACCATGTTAACGTACGTCTTCGTATCGTCAATCATCGTATAGAGGTAGTAGCCGCCTGTTGTCTCCTCGATGAAGAACTCGAGAGCTTCATCTGCAGACTCGGACGTAGCCATATAATAGCCATCCATACCGCCCTTGAGGTATACTACCTTATTAGCATTGCTCTGTACCATAGCAATCTTATACGCCGTGCCAACTACGGGAGTAACTGCTTCAACCGTAGGTGTTGTAGGTGTTTCGCCGTCACCATCGCCGTCACCATCGTCCTCACCTGCTACGTAACCAACGATCCAAGCGTTCTTGAGCTGAGGAGCGTTATACATACCAATGATACCGAGAACAGTTACCGTATCGCCAACTACGGGCTTAACATCAAGACCGTCATATCTGATCATACCCGTTGCATCGTACGTACCGTAAACGAGGATCGTGTTGCCTTCCTCATCGGAAATAACGATATTGCCGTACGTTGTGTTCTGAACCTCTGTGATAACACCTGTTACGAGGTACTTATCTACTGTGTACTGATTCTTTGTGAATTCGTTACCGATATCAATAGCATTCTTAACGGGTGTGGGAGTCGTAACGGACTGGATCCAGCCGTTCTTGATCTGAGCGTCGTTGTACTTACCAATGATACCGAATACTACGATGTAATCGCCAACTACAGGCTTATATTCAAGATCGTCGTATCTTGTAGCACCCGTTGCGTCCCAAAGGCCGTAAACGAGAATGGAGTTAACGCCGTCAGAAATAACTACGTTACCGTAGGTCGCGTTCTGAACCTCTGTGATAACACCACCAACAAGGTACTTGCCGTCCGTGTAGTTGTTCTTTTCAAATTCGTTACCGATATCAATAGCATCCTTAATGGAAATAAGCGTCTTGGAGAGCTTAACTGTAAATGTAGCAGTAGCCGTCTCGCCATTGCAAGTAGCCGTTGCTGTGAGTGTGATTTCTGTAGCCTCGTCGGGAACAGTAATCGTTACGTTACCGCCGTCAACAACTGCATAATCGCTGTCGGAAGCCCAAGTGATCGTAACGTCTGCATACTTAGATCCAACAGTTGCGAGTGTGAGAACCTTATCAGCGGAGATCTGTTCGTCGATCTCGATGCTGTCAAGCTCGTACGCTGCCTTCTGAGAGTCATCTCTTTCGGGCTCTACGAAGTTAGCAAAAGCGTCTGCGGACACGGGAGAGAGGTAGAAGTTACCGCTATAGATAGAGATAACGCCTGTTACGTCAGCCACGTTACCGCGGTTAGCAGCGAAGTTTGTCTTGATGGTTTCAAGAGCTTCGGACGTTGTGGGGTTATTGGAGGAGGAAATTCTGAGGTATACCTGGTGGTCGCCAAGGTGGAAGTAATAGTAGCCGTTGTCACCGGGATCGCCAATGGTTACGCCCTTGATAGTAACGAGCATACCCTGCTTTCCAACGAGCGCCGCATCGTTAAGAGCTGCCGCGTTCGCAAGAATTTCCGTGTAGTCAACGGGAACGACCTCTGTCTTTTCGCCGTCGTTGAGGATCTTAACGGATGCGCTAACGATCTCGTACGTACCGTTATACGTATCCTTAGCGCCGCTTACCTGAACCGTCATACCAACCTCGATAACGCCGTTGGGATCGTCGGTAAGGTTATATACGTAGTAGCCGCCCTCTTCGTTGAGGTCCTGAATGTAAAGACCGTTGGATGCGGAGCCTGTGCTCTTGGAGATAACGCCTGAAACGATACCTTCAATGATTACGAGCTCGTCATCCTCTGCTGCCGCATACTCGGCAAACGTCGTTACCTTGAACTTAGGAACTGCGTGCGAGTATTCCTTTGAGCCTGTTTCACCGTCAACCGTGATGGATGCCTTGAGTGTGTACTCGATAGCTGCATCGCCAAGCTCGGGAATTACCACCGTAACGGTTCTGTCGTCCTTATCAACGATAGTAACCGCTTCTGTGCCTACGATTTCCCACGTAATGCTGTAATCAACGTCACCGATCTTTACAGACTTAACGAGGTCGTAGCTTGCCGCAGTCTCGTACTTAATATCCTTGTAGAGCTGATGAACGTATGCCAGAGCTTCCTCAAGAGGTGTCTCCTCTATGGGCTCGGTGGTAGGTTCTTCAGTGGGCTCTTCAGTAGGCTCTTCGGTAGGCGCCTCTGTGGGAGCATCTGTTCCTGCGGGGGTCGTATTCTCTTCTGTGGGTGTCTCCGTATCATTCTTATCCGAGCAAGATACGATCAATGCTACGGAGGAGAGGCACATCAACACCGCGAGAATAATCGCTAAAATTCTTTTCATGATGAACTCCTTCTTTCTTTTTTATAAATTATTATAAAATTTAAATCATCATTGAATCAATGGAAGGTAACGTCGTCCATTGAGAAAATCTTGATCTGATACGTTCCGTTATAATAGTCGATTATTCCGCGAACGTCCATGGTCTTGCCCTCGAATACGTCTGCGGTAACGAGGTTACCGTCAGAATCCGTGAGGACCGTTGTGCGAACCGTAATAGTCGTATCTCCGACCGAGCACGTGATCGTGATCGCGCCGTCGTTATCACCGCCGTTACTTGTGGTGTAAGTGTCTTCCACTACGAGGTCCTTTATCGTTACCGTACTGAAATGAGCAAGCTCACCGTACTTGAACGATTTCGTTTCAACCGTTTCGTTTCCTTCGTCGTCAACGAGTGTAACTTCGATATCAACCATACCGTTGAGAATGAGATCGGGGTCAATCTCCTTGTAGGATGCGCTATAGCCCTCCTCAATCTTGTGAACACCCTCCGGGCTGGTAGGATTCATAATATCGTACTGAATGTTGGATATCTGATAATATCCGCCGTTTTCATAATACTGAAGCGTACCTACCATACAAATTCTGTTGCCAACGCTCATAGCCTTCATTATCGAGCCCGGAACGTTATAGCCGCAGTATACCTGAATGCCGAAGAACATATTGTTTTCAGCGTCGTATTCCTCCAAATAAATGGTAGCGCCGCTACGCTTTGAAACCACGCCCTCGAAGCGAACGAGCTTATTCACATACAATTCCGTATTGGTCTTAAGCTCCTTGAGAGAGAGGTTATATGCGCCGCCGTAATAGAAATCGGGGTCTTCATCCTTAGAGAATACGTAAAGCTTCAGAGCCTTAGCCTGATTGAGCGCGCCAAGCGCGATCGTACCGTATGTATTGCCTGATGTGTTTGAACCAAACGCAAGGCCTGCCTGAAGAATCTCAATATTGAGGTTGCGGTATTCCGTCATTTCCGCGGTCTTATACCAAACCCAAACGAGATATCTTGAGCCTGTCGAGTCGACGTTCCACGTTGCGGTGTCGGACTCGATAATGATAGATTCTGCATTTTCAAGAGCTTCTCTTGTAAAGTTGGAAGCCTTCTTACCCCAAGGCTCTATCTCGCCCGTGGATTCGGGAGTGTTAATTGCAAGGTATCTTGCCTTTAACACGTCGCTTCCTATAACGGATGCAACGGACGCGGGAACGTCGAAGTGAGTCGTATCACCGTCAACGAAGCCATACGTAGTTCTGTCACCGTTCCTCTCGGTATGAACCGTAACCTCGGCGTAAACCTTACCCGAGCTCTTATCGAGCTTTGCCTGAGCCGCGTAGTCAATAAACTCCTGAGTTTCTACCTCGGTGGAGCTTCCCTCCTCGGGCTCGGTGGTAGGTTCTTCCGTAGGCGCGCCGTCGGTATCGGGCTCGGTGGTGGGAGCCTCCGTACCCGCGTCAGTCGTAGCCGACGTTTCGTTATCATCCGTGTTGTCGTCCGCCGCGTTGCAGGCTGCGAGGCAGCCTGCAATCATAGCGATCACCAACAGGATGGTTAGTAATTTTGTAAATTTCTTCATATTTATTATAAAAAGGTCAACAAAGTTGAATTACTGAGCGTTCTTACACTCCGTAATAGCCGCAAGGAATGCCGCGTCAAGGAGCGCATCAACGTCGTTCGTAGGTGTTACGAAGCAGTACTGCATAAGAATACCAACCTGGTCACGAGCTGCGGAGGAGCCGTTGAACGCGGGAGATACGTAGTAAGCGTCAGACTGTTCGTTAGCAACCTTTATGGAGAGAGCTGCGATGTTGTCGCCGCCGTCAGCCTCAGCGATGAAGTCAGCGTAAACGGGGATATCGTTTACGGACTTGATAACGGGCATATAACCCGAAGTCATGGAGAATGCTGCCTGGAATTCCGCGTTCGTCGTAAGGAACTCAACGAAGAGCCAAGAAGCAACTACTTCCTGCTTGTTATCGCTATCAAAGATACAGAGAGAGGGACCCTGAGAAATAACCTTGGGGTTGGAGGGGTCTACCTGAGGAATAGGAGCGATGCCTACCTCGAACGCATAACCGTTGTCAGTAGCCTCGGGACGCTGATGTGTAGCACCCGCGGAGGAGCCGATGGACATATAGCTGTTAACTACCTCAGAGCTGAGCTCTGTGAAGAGACCCGACGTATAAGCGCCGTAGATTTCCTGTGTCGTTACGTAGCCTGCCTCGTACCAGGATCTGAATTCCTTAACGAAGGCCTTATTTGTTGCGTTGTTGAAGAGGAAGTTCTGACCTCTTACGTTGGATGTATAAGCGGAGCCGTACTGCTCGCACATCGTGATGAACCAGTTAGCCTCGGAGTCGTAGCCGAGAGGATAGCAGTTATCATCAATTGTAAGGATCTGCGCGCAGAGAGCTTCCATTTCGTCCCAGGTTGTAGGAACCGTCAATCCGTGCTGTTGGAAGAACGTCTTGTTGTAGTAAAGAACCTCTGTGGACTTGGACATAGGAAGTGTGTACATTGTACCTGCAGCGTCAAATGCTGTACCTTCCTGGTAGAAGCCGGGGATAAAGTCAGCGATCTGCTCGTCTGTAAGACCGAGAATAGTCGTGTTACCGAAAGCGTCGGTTACTTCGATCTGGCTTTCGATGAAGTTGTCAAGAGGAACTACCTTCTTTGTGATGTTGTAGAGAGCTACGTGGTCGGGATAGCAGTAAGCGATGTTAGGCTGGTTGCCTGCCGTAAGCTCTGTCTTGATAGTATCACGAACGTCGTCGTAGCCGCCTACCTGTGTGTGCTCGATAGTGATGTTGGGGTACATTTCATTGAACTTCGCGATGTAAGTCTCAAGAACGTCACGAAGAGCCTGACCCATCGTGTGATAGAACGTAATCGTTACTTCACTGCCGTCGTAGCCTTCAGCGGGAACCTCGTAGGTAACCTTCTCGGGAACGACCGTGTTGCCGCCATTGTCCGTCTGTCCCCCGCTGTCGCCGCCGGAAGTAGCAATCTGACCGGAGGAGTTTGTAAGAACCTCGCCCTGAGCGTCAGTTTCGGGCATAAAGTCTGTCTGCTGATGCTTATCCTGATTACAAGCTACAAGTGAGATAGCATTGAGACAAAGAGCCAAAACCAGAAGTATGCAAATGCGAATCTTTTTCATTTCTTTGTTTTCCTTTCAAATACTTATATTGTTTAAGGCATAAGCCTTATAACCTGAATTAACCCTTGATACCGCTTCTCGATACGCCCTTCATAATGTACTTACGAAGGAATATGAATACGAGGAAGAGAGGTATGGATACGACCGTAACGGCCGCCATCTGCACGGGGATATCCGCTTCGCCCGAGCCCGCATCGGTAAACGCCGATCGCAAGCCGTTCGTGATCAGATAGAAATCCTTGTGCGCTACGAGTCTCGGCCACACGTACGTATTCCAAGCGCCCATCATCTTGAGAATGGTGATGGAAATAAGTGTAGGAAGCGAGAGAGGGATCATTACCTTGCAAAGATACTTAAAGTCGCCTGTACCGTCAACCTTTGCCGCAAGATAAAGCTCGTTGGGTATCTGCATAAAATTCTGTCGGAGCAAGTAGATGTAGAAAATACTTACAAGGAACGGAACTATCAGCGCCGCATAACCCCATATGGGATGCTGTGACTTATACCAACCAAACCTTGTGATCGTGCCGTAGTTTGTGATGGTGAAAAGCTCACCGGGGATCATCATGGTTGCAAGAAGAGCCGCAAACAATGCATTCTTGCCCTTGAATTCAAGTCTTGCAAACGCAAATGCGGTAAGCACCGTGATCACAAGCGACAAGGCCGTGGAAACTACGCCTACTATAACGGTATTAATGAAGAGCTTAACAAGCTCCGCCTTCGTAAACGCCTGAACGTAGTTGCCCCACATGATCTGCTTCGGGAAAAGCGTAGGAACTGCAAGTCTGTACTCGGCAAGAGATTTAAGCGAGGAGATTATCATCCAGTAGAACGGGAAAACGACTATCAACGCCATAATTCCGAGGAACAAATAAAGTCCCGTCTGAGATAATATCTTCAACACCTTCTGCTTAGAGGTAACCTTTTGCATGTCGCGTTCGCGCATGACTTTCATTTTTTTCGATTCTGACATTTCAATTACCTCCTTACATTAATAATGAGTATTCTTCTTGCTGACACGAAGGTTTATAAGTGTAACAATAAAGATTATACCGAAGAGAATAAGCGCCGCCGCGGATGCGCGTCCTTCATTATTACCAAGCTGGTCGTAAATATAACCGACCATGGTCTGAAGTCTCGGAACACCAATGGACGCTCCGGGAGGCTGCATCTTTTCACCGAAGATACCGACGATACTTGTATATTCCTTAAATCCACCGATAAAGCCCGTGATAACAACGTAAGAAATCATAGGAGAAAGAAGCGGAACCGTAATTCTTGTGAATACTCTCCACTTGGGAGTGGAGTCGATCTTGGCTGCCTCGTAATACTGCTTGTTTACGCTCTGGAGACCGCCGAGCAAAATAAGTATCTTAAACGGAAGCGCGTTCCATACGATGTAAATTACCAAAACCGTAATGTTAGCGGCGTACGTCGAGCCTACGTTGATCCAATTTATAGGATCTACTCCGAATAATCCCAGCAGCGAGTTTATAATACCGTATGACGGACTGCTCGAGCCCAGACCGACGATATTAAACATGGCCGCAAATACCATGCCTATCGCGATAGAGTTGGTCACGTAAGGCAGGAAGAATATCGTTTGCAGGAACCTCTGCAGCGGCTTTATTGCATTCAGGCATACCGCGATAAGAAGTGCGAGCAGCGTCGAGAGCGGAACCGTAAGCACGCAAAGAAGGATCGTGTTCTTCATAATGGTCGCGAAGCCCGCGTCCTTAATGACGTCAGTAAAGTTACTGAAGCCAAATTCAAATTTCTGGCCGCCCAAATCCTGAGTAAGAGAATAAGGCTTGTATGCGCCCCAAACGTCGTCGATACCGTCACCGTCAAGGTCAACACCCTGAAGCGGATCCCAGTAAACCGTGAACGCCATTTTTACCGTATTGATAATGGGCCATACCGTAAATATCAAAAGCAGTATGATCGCGGGCAAAAGATAAAGCCACGCTTTCCATTGATCAAATTTTATTTTACGCAAAAATTTTTTCATGATCAAATCTCCTCTTTGCAGTCAGCAGGAATCTGGTCACCGAAATAAATTCTGCCCTCCGTTTCTTCATCGAAGAGGAATACCTTATGGGGCTTGAGATCGTACTTAACAAATTCTGAGGTTGCGTCAACCTTATAGTCCGCGTCAACGATAGAACGAATGGTAGGTGTGAGCATCTCGTCGTTATAAGTAACGATGCTTACGTCACGGCCCATAACCTCTATGTTGGAGAGCTTACATGTAAGCTTACCGTCAGCGGTGGGAATGAAGCCCTCGGGGCGAATACCAACGAATACGTTTCTGTCGTCAACACCGGGAACGTCGAGAACAGCTTCGGAGCCTATGTAAAGCTTACCGCCGCTGACAACGCCCTTAAACACGTTAATAGGAGGAGTTCCAAGGAACTTCGCAACGAAAAGATTGATAGGATCATCGTAGATTTCCTGAGGCTTACCGATCTGCTGGAGAACGCCGAGCTTCATTACTACGATAAGGTCGGAGATGCTCATCGCCTCTTCCTGGTCATGTGTTACGAATACGGTCGTAATGCCCGTTTCCTTCTGGATTCTTCTGATCTCCTCACGGGTCTGAAGTCTCAGACGCGCGTCAAGGTTCGAGAGAGGCTCGTCA
>CAZMKU010000019.1:0-20220 GCA_964567085.1 uncultured Clostridium sp. | reverse complement strand
GGAGTGATCGCCGGATTTTTACCATTCTTAGATTGCTATGATGCTTTTACATACGATAATGAGCGTAAATTTTATACTGCATCAAGCATAGAAGATTACCGAAACATCGTTATATCTATGTCCGATGGAAAACTTTATTATCTTACGTACACCGTAGATGATTATACCTATGAATTTGAGATGGGCTATGAAGAAAATGCTTTCTCTTTACCGGAAGTGACCCAATCATAAGAAACATATATCAACAAAAAGCGACGGATTTTCATAATTCGTCGCTTTTGACTTACAGACACAGTTTTTCACAAATTGCCTTTTTACTGTCCTTTGTCCGCCATTTCCCGAAAAGCTATTGACTCGGATCTCTATTTTTGTTGCAGAATATCACGGTGAGCACCCCGTGTGTCGAATTGTATCAACTCTGGTCGAATTCGCATAAAATGGTATGAGGGATGCAGATCCCGAAATTATTAGGAGGTAATTTATGGCTATTTTTTCAAATCAGGCGACCTTGACTTACAACGGAAACGTAACGAATTCAAATATTGCTTACGGTGAGATATTAGATATTTTGGCGGCGGAAAAGACCTCGATCGAGGGCAGCTACACCCCGGGGACTCTCGTTACCTATGCGGTTACCTTGCGCAACACGGGAAACGTGGCATTGAATGGCTTGACCGTCACGGACGATCTCGGCGGTTATGAATTTGGGGGCGAGACGGTTTATCCTCTGGATTACGAGGATGGCTCGGCGACCTTATTTATTGACGGTGTTCTTCAGCCTGCGCCCACGGTTCAGGCAGGACCGCCTTTAGTTATCGGTGGAATCAATATTCCCGCGGGTGGCGATGTTGTACTTGTATATCAGGCTCGCGCTAACGCGTTCGCAAATCCCGCAGTTGACGGCGTGATCGTCAATACCGCTACCGTGACGGGGGACGGACTCGGAGCGCCCGTTGTGGCAACGGAGCAGGTTGAGGCAAATGCCGAGCCCTTGCTCACCATATCAAAGTCTATAACTCCGCCTCAGGTGGTGGACAACGACAGAGTGACCTATACTCTCGTTATCCAGAATTCAGGAAATCAGGCGGTAGTGGTTACTGATGACGCCGCGATCAGCGACGTATTCGATCCCATTTTGACCGCGCTGACGGTAACCTTTGAGGGAGTTGTGTGGACTGAGGGAAATCAGTATAATTATGACGACGCGACGGGCTTGTTCACGACTGTTCCCGGTCAGATCACGGTTCCTGCCGCGACCTACACGCAGGATAGCGTTACGGGTGAATACAGCGTTACGCCCGGTGTTGCGACCTTGGTCATCACAGGAACGATTTAAAAATCCAACTAACAAAAAAGCCTTGAAAACAGTGGTTTTCAAGGCTTTGCCTTTTAAATTCCGAGAAAGAGGGATTCTCTCTTTTCCGAGTGGATATTTTTGTATCGGTAATAAAAATTGACGTATTTGAGCGCGTTGAAGCGTTTCGAGCCCTTGAACTGAAAAATATGACCGTCGTAATAGACGTTAAGCTTGTTTTTGCCGAGCACGACAACCGCGGAAATATCCGAGAAGCGCCATTCTTTGCCGTCAAGCGTTATCCTGTCGCCATAGAGGGAGAGTCGCACGTCTTCTTTAAGCTTGATTTTATTTTTGTTCGGAATTACCTCACACATATCCGCAATGTCCTCGAATAAAGGGGCATCTGTGAATTCGTCAAGGTCAAGATGATTTACAAAATTGTTCTGATACTCATACCAATCGTTTACGAAGCGGAAGGGGAACTCACCGTTAAGTCCCACAAGCTCGGTGGTCTCGGTGTATCTTGCGCCGCAGCCACATTTCGTGCATTTGACAATATCCCCGTTGCTCTCGAGGTAAGCAAGTCCACACTTGG
Organism: uncultured Clostridium sp.; assembly: GCA_964567085.1. Lineage (GTDB taxonomy): Bacteria > Bacillota > Clostridia > Oscillospirales > CAG-272 > SVTX01. Next base: position 18,328 of record CAZMKU010000019.1, on the reverse strand, counting down.
GACAGGTATAAAGCGCGCGCTCGAGGTATTCGGCGCTCTTTTTGCTCTTATATACGTTATTCGCGTTTGCTTCGTTAACGTAAAGCTCGGAGCAGACAAGCTCACACAGAGCCTCCTCGTCGAGAGTCTTGAATTCCTCGGGCTCAATAATTCTGGAGAAATATGCCCTCATAGAGCCGCGTCTAACTACGTCGCTCCATCTGGGATGAACGCCGTAGCCGCCCTCGATGCGAAGGATAGCAACGGGGAGCTTTAACTGCTTTATAAGAGTAGCGATTGAGGGGTTTATGTATTCGGTCTTTCCGCTATAGGTGCGGTTGCCCTCGGGCGCGATAGCGATAGTGCCGCCTTCACGGACTACGCGGAGACAATTCATAATTGCGGAAACGTCTGTGGTCTGCTTCCTGATAGAAATGGGGGCAACGAGAAATTTAATAAGCTTCGAGGTGAAGCCCATAGAGAAAATATCCTCGCTTGCGAGGTAGTATACGGGGTCGCCAAACGCCATACCAATAAAAAACTGATCGAATGCGGTCTGGTGGTTGTAAAGAATGAGACATTGGCGTCTTTTGTCTCGGGGAAGCTTTTCGATCTTGATATTATATTTGAGCCTTGTGTAAATGCCAAGAGTTCCGCTCAGAATGGCGGTCACGACCTTATGACGAGGCTTTACCCATTTGTTCTTTTTCTTTTTGCTGTTTTTCTTCATCGTATGTTCCTCTTGTGAGATGGATGTTTTGTCGATATACGTAAATTATACCATATAAATATGAACTTTTCAACAGAATAATTTTTGACTTTTGTATTTTATAAAATTCGTTGAAAAAACACGGGAGGAATTTATGATGTGAGCTATGGCAAACGGGTTTTTGCCGTTTGAAGTAAGGTGTGATAATCATTCCCGTGAGGCGCTTGGCTTCATAGGACCCGACTCGGCGCGGATAGGGAATGTCATAATAGAAAAAACAGGGCAGAGCCCTGTTTTTTAGCGTTTTCTTCGAGTTACCGTAAAAGCAACCGCGATAGATGTAATTATCGCAAGTATTCCCGATATGCTTGATGTACAGCCGTGAGTATCGGTCTGAACGCTCAGGGAGGCTCTTACCGCTCCGCACACGTCACATTCTGTGTCGGAGTCGTCGGTAAATACGTGGCTGACACCCCTTGTCATATTGCAGATATTGCAGCTGATATCACAGTCGTTCGCGTATACGTGGGAGGCGTCTCTCTGCTCGTTGCAAATATTACAGTAAGCGTCGCAGTCGTTGTCGTACGTGTGGGTTGCTTTTCGCTCGGTGTTGCAAACGTCACATCTCGTGTCGCAATCGTTCGTGTATTTATGTCCCTCGGGAGTGCGCATAAAGGAGCAGATATCGCAATACGCGTCACAGGGCGTACTGAATTTATGCTCTTCGGGAGTACGAAGGAAGCCGCAGGCATTGCAGTAAGCGTCGCAGGAATTCGAATAAGTGTGTGTAGTCTCGCGTGTAAAACCGCATTCGCAGGTCGTGTCACAGGAGTTTTCGTAAATATGCTCTATGCATTTTACCTCAACGGAGATACTTGCGTTTACTGTGTTGTAGCTTGCGGTGTCGGACGGAGTATAGACGGCATCAAAGGTAAAGACTCCGATCTCGTCAAGCGGAGTGTCGCCGCAGGACCACGCCCAGCCCTCGGGAAGGGATATGTCGGAAAGCTTTGATTTGTACTGTCCCTCTATGTTCTCGGGAACGGTGCAGTCGGGGTCTGCCTTCGCGACGGATATTTGAATATTGAAATTATGAGCGGTCGAATCGCTCGCCGTAAATATTACGGGAGCTGAATTTGTGCCCACGTCACCAACGGTTGCGGCGGCATCCGCCCACGTCCACCCCGAGGGGAGAGCGAGGTCGGAAAGCTTCTGACCGTAAATCGCGGAGATAGGATCGAGAGGAGTTACGGGAACGGAGTAATTTCTCAAAATAAGGAAGGGAATTACCTCGCCCGACGCCGCGGAGCGAGCCGCGAAGGTAACGCTTACTGTCTGCCCCTCGTATTTCGAGAGATTGGCGACAAGCTTTGTATCATTTGAATTAAATAAGCCCAATTTGGTGGCATCCGTCAGCCCCAAGCTCCCGTAGTAGTCTGCCGACGGTTCACCGTCAGCGCCGCCCATGGCTTTGCTCCAATCACCGAAGTTTACCGAATATAAGTATTCGGAAACGCCGCCGTCAGCGCCCAGCCAGCCGTTTAGGGAAACGGTCTTATCGTCAAGCGTTGGAAGCTGCATCTCTTTTGCGTCCGTTAAAATCACGCCTTCATCGAGATTACCCTCGAGATCAAGGGCGTCAGATCCGTTGATATTGTTGATTCCGACAAAATAGGGGGTGATCGCCTCGCTTATGAGCTCGAGATCGTAATAATCAGCCAAGCCGTCGGCTATTGCATAGCCCATTGCCTTGCGCTTTTCGGTCGTGGAGAGGAAGCTGTTGAAGTCGTTTTCGTTGTCCGCAAATGCCGTTTCAATAAGCATTACCACGGGAATTCCGTTTTCTCTGCCGCCGCGTATTACGGCGAGATTGTCGGCAGTCTCGCCCGTCGGATACGTTGCGCTCGCATGCGCGTTGTATTTCAGGTCACGGCTATGTACTCCCGTCTGCGCGACCATACTGTCAAGCACGGCGCGCGCCGCGGTATGAGACGCTACCGCGATCTCGTTGTTGTAGGAAACGCTTTTGAGCGGGACGTGTATCTCCGCTCCGTACGCCGCGGTGTTGAAGGAATTCGTATGAATACTAACGAAGGCGTCAGAGTTGTATTCCTTGGCAATATTGGGTCTGGAGGCAAGAGAGGGCACGGGAACGGTATCTGCCAGATCCTCTCTTGTTAAATATACGGTCACGCCCTTGTATTGCAGGAGTCTTTGCTTAACGTACAGGGAAATGTCGTAAACGTGACGGCTTTCGTAATGCTCGGGGCTCTTATTGCCGTATAGCGTTGCGGCGTTGGTGTTGCCGGGGTCGTCTCCGCCATGCCCAGGGTCGATCGTGATAACTATATTATCGCTCTCCGCGGCGCTTGCGCTGATCGCCATGCAGCTGATGCTCGCGGCAAGTAAAATGAGCGCTATCGCGCCGCAAAGAAGTCTCGTTCTTATGCTTTTCATATAACGTCCTTTGTTTTTATATAATTGAAATGCTTCTGCCCGAACCGCGCTCCGCAGAGCGACCGTAACAGAATCTAACTTGCTACGTATATAATAACATTTTTACCTTGTTATGTCAAGCAAGAATTGCCCCTTTTAATAATTATCGCGAAAAAAATTACCCTTGGGTTAATAAAAAATTGTTACTCCCGTAACATATATTTGCATTTTTTACTAAAAAAAGTATTTACAAAATTTTCTTTTTGTGGTATAATTACTGTAGAATGGCTTACTTTAGCAAACCTATGGAGGTACATATGAATTTCAGAAAAATGATTGCACTGTTCTTGTCATTGCTGTTCGTGGTCGTTTGCTTTGCGACATCTGCTTACGCGGTAGAATACAGAACTGCGGGAACGAGCGGAAAGACGGGTATTTCCGATGCTTACGCCGCAAGCGTGTATTACGACAGATTCCAGAATATTCCGCTTACGGGTGACGGAAGAATAGATACCGTTGCTATCGCGCTCTCTCAGATAGGATATTCCGAAGGCGATGATGAAGCGGGCTTCAGCGGTACGACCGAGGGCAGCAATAATTTTACCGAATTCAACTATAACTTTGGTAATTACGGCTCAGGCTACGGCGGCAGCTACGCTTGGTGCGCTTCCTTCGTTTCGTTCGCTCTTTATCAGGCGGAAACGCACGATTATAATAAGCTTTCGGATTGGTGCCGCGATCACGAGGGCGATTCAAATTATATCTGGCGCGAGATCAGCTGCATAAAATGGCTTAATCAGCTTAACACCTACGGATATTTCCAGAAGTCCGCTTACTACGGCGGCAGCTATACACCCCAGACGGGCGACCTTATATTCTTCGGTTCTTCTTCGACTGCTTCCAACCACGTTGGCCTCGTAGTTTACTGCGACGGTACAAACGTTTATACGGTTGAGGGTAATACGAGCCAGGCGTCGGGACTTAACGCGAACGGCGGTGGCGTTTACTTTAAGAGCTATCCCTTGAGCACCACGACCATCCGCGGCTACGGTGTGCTCCCTTACGAGACGAATGCGAACGCTGTAAAGCCCGATTATTCCTGCAGCACCTTGACTACGGGTATTTATATCAACACGAATTACGCGAATACGGGTATATCCAAGCAGGTATATAGGGATGCGGCGTGCACGACGAACTATGCAACGATGGCAACCAACGAACAGTTTGAGATCACGGAGTTCGTTTCCGAGAATATCGCAAAGTGTAAGTTCTACCGTTATAATAGCACCACGTTTAAGGAATATGAGGGCTATATAAAGCTTGACGACGGCGCAAAGCTCGTTCAGGCGGTATCTTACGGCGTAAAGTACGGTGATCCCGTAGAGCCCGATCTTAACAACACGTTCGTTTCTATCAGCTCTGGTAACGGATATATCGCTCACTTAGTTGAGAATTATTCCGTAAACGGCACAGGCACGAGCGACAAGACTCTTACGGTCGACTACGCGGATAGTATAGGAATATCGGGCTGGGCAGGCTTCAGCCAGAGAATCATAAATTCAGGATATTACTTTGACTCGGATACGGATAACGTATATTGGAATTCCAATTTCCTTAGCGCAGGTGACGCGACTGCAACGGCTGCGGGCGGCTCCAAGGCAATGGCTTACGATATCACAGCCGACGTTGATGAGGTTTCGGTTGGTACACATACCGTAAGCTTTATGCTCAAGCTTGCTGACGGCACGTTCGTTATTATTGATACACTTACGTTTACGTCTACAGAAAAGCAGGTTGATAACACAACGGAAACTCCCACCGAGCCTCCTTCTGAGGAAACGACTGAGGACGTTACCGAGCCCATTGAGGACGGTTCTACAGAGGAATCCACGGAGGACGTTACAGATCCCGTAGAGGAAAATTCTACTGCAGCTCCCGAGGAAAACTCCACTTCCGAGACGAATGAGCCCGCGGCTGACGAAGAAACCACGGCGGATGAGAGCAATAGCGGTGTTGACGACACCTCGAGCGTTTCCCGTTGCGGCTCTACTATCGGCGGTGTCAGCGCGATCGTTGTAGCAATCGCTACCACGGTTACGATCTATACCAAAAAGAAAAGAAGATAATTAAATAGAAAGCAGAGAACGAATTTCGTTCTCTGCTTTTTTGTCGCACTATGCTTTTTATATGTTGAATTGGAGTCGAAGATTATCCGCGATCATAGCGATGAATTCGGAATTTGTAGGCTTGCCGCGATTGTTCTGAATGGTATATCCGAAATAGGAATTGAGGGTATCAACGTCACCGCGGTCCCAAGCAACCTCGATGGCGTGGCGGATCGCGCGCTCAACGCGGCTGGTAGTGGTCTGATATTTCTTTGCAACGGTGGGGTAGAGAACCTTTGTAACCGAGTTTATTACCTCGCCGTCGTTTATCGCCATAATAATTGCAAATCTGAGATATTGATAGCCCTTGATATGCGCGGGAACGCCGATCTCGTGAATTATTCTCGTTACCTGCGTTTCGATCGCGGAGGACATATCTCCCTCGTTCGTGCGCTTGACGATCGTAAGAGAAGAGGAGTCCTTGACTTTTTCGCGGGACTTGATAAATCCGTCGAGAAGGTCAGCTAAGTTTCTGTAATTTATGGGCTTTATAAGACACATATCCGCGCCCGCGTTCATCGACTGAACGAAAATACTCTGCGCGGGAGTCGGAGAGGTCATAATAATTATGGGCGGCTTATCGGGAGAGTAAGACATCTTGCACGCCTGCTTGATGAGTGAAAGTCCGTCAACCTTTGTTAGCCACACGTCAACGATGATAATGTCGGGGCGGCTTCTTTCTATTTTGATGAGCGCTTCCTCGCCGTTTTCCGCTTCCTCGACGAATCTGCATCCCGCCGTGCGCATAAGGTAGTCTTTCATAGCCTGTCTTTGCTTCGCATCGTCCTCGGCTATGAGGATCTTGGTGTTATAGTCCATTTGTTTTTCCTCCAATATTCTTGTTTCTTTGTTTTTTGTAATTATATTATACCATAAATTTCCAAAAATGCAATAGAATTACCAAAAATTACCAATTAGTGAAATAAACAAACTTTCGGGGCAAAAATTGGTAATTTTTGCCAAAATGACAAATAAGGCGAAAAACAGAGCGAAAAGCTGCGGTTGCATCATTTGATGCAACCGCAGCTTTTCGTTATTTTTTCTTTTTGTATGAAATATACTTTGACTTTTTAACCTTCTTGAGCGCCTTGAGCTTCCAAAAGCCTGTTTTTTTATTGAATTTCGCGTATTTTTTGTATTGCTTTAATTGATGCTTTCGATATGCCGCGGCAATTTTTTTGACGCCTCTCGCGACCGTACGGCATACGCTTGACGCCGCGGAAATTTTATCGCTCAATTTTCTTTTGTCGGAGCATTGATCATCGCGCCGTTGCTTTGCCATTTTTGTGTCCTCGCGTTTTTGATTTTATGCCTTCGCCTTGTCCTTTTCTATCAAAAGCTTCAGCGCGTCGATTGCCACGAGTATCGCACGCTCGGTGTCGTGACATTCGTCGAGACCGCCCTCGAGATTAGCGTTTGCCCGCTCCTGGTTCCATACCGTTGCGAAAACAGAGCCGCAGCGGAGTCCGAGATAAGCGGCAACGGTGAAGAGCGCGCCCGATTCCATTTCGCTCGAGAGAACGCCGAGACGCTTCCAAGCCTCCCATTGATAAAGGAGCTTTTCGCTTGTGGGCATTCTCTGCGGGGAGTGCTGACCGTAGAAGGAGTCCTTTGCCTGAACGATTCCTACGTGGTAGTCGTAGGGTGAGCTTTCGGCTGCCTGTGTGAGCGCGAAAAGGACCTCGTGGTTTGCAACCGCGGGAAATTCGATAGGCGCGTATTCGACCGAGGTTCCGTCCTGGCGTACCGCGCCCGAAGCGATAACTACGTCGCCCGCGCGAACCGCCGTGGAAATACCGCCGCACGTTCCTACGCGGATAAACGTGTCAGCGCCGCAAGCCGCAAGCTCCTCCATGGCGATAGCCGCGGAGGGAGAACCGATACCCGTAGAGCAAACGGTTATTTTTTCACCGAGAAGGTAGCCCTCGTATATGTTGTATTCTCTGTTGGAAGAAACGTGCCTGGGAGAATCGAGGTAGCTTGCGATCTTCTCGCATCTGCCCGGGTCACCCGGAACTATACAGTATCTGCCAACCTCACCTGGACAGAGATTTATATGATATTGCTTGTTTTTCATCAGTTTAGACATAATATCCTCCATATATTCGATAATGCTTCTAAACTAATTTTACCATAAATATGTCAATTTTTCAATACCCTTGCGGCAATAAATTGTTGAAAATCATATAAAAAATAAAATGAAAAGAAATTCCAAGACTTATTTTTGCCGCTTGGCGCACAATAAATAATGAAAATTTTTTATAAAGGGTGAAAAAATGAGTATTATTAAATTATCCTCAAGTATTTTAGGCTCGGCAAATATTGTCGGTAAAAAGGAATTTGACGGCCCGCTCGGTCATAAATTCGACTCTCATTGCGATGACGATTATTTTGGTCAGAAGACGTGGGAAATGGCGGAGAGCCAAATGCAGAAAACCGTTTTCGAGTCTGCTCTCGCTAAATGCGGTCTTAAAAATGACGATATAGGCGCGATCTTTGCGGGAGACCTGCTTAATCAATGCGTTGGCTCGGCGTACGGCCTTGCCGATTGCGGCATCTCGTATTTTGGGCTTTACGGCGCTTGCTCGACCTCGTGCGAGGGAATTATGCTGGCGTCGGTGTTTATTACGAATAAAATATACGAGCGGTGTATGGCGGTGACCTCGTCGCATAACAGCGCGGCGGAGAGACAGTACCGAAATCCTCTCGAATACGGCGGGCAGAGGACACCTACGTCACAATGGACGGTGACGGGAGCGGCGGGCTTTGTGATCGGCGGCGAGGACGGCGGCAAGGTCAAGATCGTCGAGGGACTGCCCGGCAGAGTAGTGGACAGAGGAATTAACGACGCGAACAATATGGGTGCGGCGATGGCGCCCGCGGTTTGCGATACGCTCCTGCGTTATTTTAATGAAAGCGGAGCAGAGCCGTCGGATTTTGACCTTATACTCACGGGGGATCTGGGGCACGAGGGGAGCGGAATCCTTCACGAGCTTATGAGCGTCGAGGGGTATACTATCTCCAATCACAACGACTGCGGAAAGCTTATTTTTGATAGGGAATCGCAGGATACGCACGCGGGAGGCTCGGGCTGCGGGTGCGCCGCGAGCGTGCTTTCCGCTCATATTCTTCCCGAAATGGAGCGGGGAAATATAAAAAATATGCTCTTTATCGCAACGGGCGCTATGATGAGCCCCGACAGCTTGAAGCAAGGAAAAACCATTCCTTCGATAGCGCATCTTCTGCATTTGAAAGCGAGGTGATATTATGATTATGGATATGTTAAAGGCGGCACTTATAGGCGGTGCATTTTGCGCCATAGCGCAGATCTTGATAGACAAGACCGCGCTTACTCCCGCGAGAATACTCGTTGCCTTCGTTGTCGCGGGCGTGGCGCTCGGCGGTCTTGGAATTTATAAATATATTCTTGATTTTGCGGGCGCGGGCGCGAGCGTTCCGCTCATAGGCTTTGGATATCTCGTATCCGAGGGCGTTAAGAAAGCCGTTGATGAAAAAGGCTTCCTCGGTATTTTTACGGGTAGCTTGACCGCGGCGGCGGGCGGTACGGGCGCGGCGCTCGTGTTCGGCTATCTTGCCGCGGTCGTATTTAAGAGCAAGCGAAAGCAATAAGCAAACCCTTGCGAGGTTGTTGTTTGGCAAAAGACAAAAAATATACTGTCGAGAGGCTGTCGAGCTCGGCTCTCTTCGGTTATTCTATCTGCATTGCGTCGCGCAGCTTCTGTATCGCGCTTTTTTCGATTCGGCTGACATACGAGCGTGAGATTTTCAGCTTTTCGGAAATTTCCCTCTGTGTCAGCTCGTCTTGTCCGTAGAGACCGAACCGTAAAATGAGGATCTGCCTCTCGCGCTCCGTTAAGCCGTGATTTATGTAATACAGAGCATTCTCTGACATAATTTTGCGGTCGATCCTCTCGGTCATATCCTCGTCGCAGCAGATCACGTCGATATAGGTAAGCGGATTTCCGTCGCGGTCAATGTCTATGGTTTCGTTGATAGACACTTGATTCGCGTTCTTTTTTTCTGATCTGAAATTCATAAGTATCTCGTTTTGGATGCATTTTCCCGCGTACGTCGCGAATTTTGCGCCGTTGGTGTGGTCAAAGCTATCGACCGCTTTTATAAGTCCAATAGTGCCGATGGAGATAAGATCCTCCTGATTTTTGCTTGATGAGTAATATTTTTTTACTATGTGCGCGACGAGGCGAAGATTGTGCAGAATAAGCTTCTGCCTTGCATCCTCGCTGCCCTCGCTTTTCATTTTGATAAAAAGAGAATGCTCCTCCTCAAAGGACAGGATCTTGGGGAAGCTCTGATGATCGGCGATGCTCAGACTTGGGTGTATCATTTTCGATATCAGCGAGACTAAAAATTGAAAAATAAGCATAGAACTCCTTTCATATTCGGTTTAGTTTGTTAATCCTATGTTGAGTCTGCCTGTACATATAGCAAAAAAGAGGATTTTATTTTTCCCACGGCGCAATTTTCTGTTGACGAATTTGTCGCAATATGTTATAATTACCGTGTATGTAACGATTTTCCGCGCGCGTCGGAGGCGACCCTCGCGTTGATAATTGCTTTGTATGTCGCATATAATATTCTGATTTTTAGATTTAAGTCGCGAGGTGATCAAGGTGCAGAACGGCTATAAAAAAATTAATATTCAAAAGGGCTTTGATATTGAGAATATGTTGGGATCCGTCAGAGATGAGATACGCTCGGATATCGACGCCGTGAGGTCGAGAGACCCTGCGGCTAAAAGCGATATGGAAATAATGCTTCTGTATTCGGGTCTGCACGCGATATTGGCGTACCGTGTGGCACATAAGCTTTATCTTTCGGAGCATTATTTTACTGCAAGGGCAATAAGCCAGCTTGCGCGTCATTTCACGGGAATAGAGATACACCCGGGCGCGGAGATAGGTAAGGGACTTTTTATAGATCACGGTATGGGAGTGGTTATCGGCGAGACCACCGTTATCGGTGATAACTGTACGATATATCAGGGAGTAACTCTTGGCGGTACGGGTAAGGAAGCGGGGAAGCGACATCCAACGCTTGGCAATAACGTGCTTGTCGGAGCGGGCGCCAAGGTGCTTGGTCCTATCACTATCGAGGATAACTGCAAGGTCGCGGCGAACGCGGTGGTGTTAAAGGAAATTCCCGAGAGCAGTACGGCGGTCGGTATTCCCGCAAAGGTGGTGCGCAGAGGGGGCAGACGGGTCGACGATCTCGATCACGTCAACATTCCCGACCCTGTTGCGAATGAAATTTCCGAGCTTCGCGCAAGGCTTGATGCGCTTACCCTTGAGCTCGACGAGCTTAAAAGGTCTAAAAAAACCTCCAAAAAAGATAAAGGCGGTGAAACATTATGAATTATTTGCTTTACAATCCCAAGGCCAATAACAGCAGAAACGATATAAACGTGATCGACAAGTCCACGGGCGAGAATAAGCTTACGAAAATAAGCTTGCTTACTATTGATATGCCCGCCTTTCTCGATGGGCTTACCGAAAACGATAAAATATATATCTGCGGCGGAGACGGAACTCTCAATAAGTTTGCGAACAATACCTACGGGTTTGAGTTTCCTTGCCCCGTGTATCTGATAGGCGGCGGCACGGGTAACGATTTTATGCACGATATCGAGGCTCCTATAGGAAAGCCCGTGGACGTGCGTGAATATATAAAGGATCTTCCCGTGGTTGTGATCAACGGCAGAGAGACGAGATTTATCAACGGAATAGGCTTCGGTGTTGACGGCGCGGTTTGCGAGGAGGCTGACAAGATCAAGGAGACCTCGGATAAAAAGATAAATTACACTGCTATTGCGATAGGACAGATATTGGGTAAATTCAAGCGTCCGAGCGCTAAGGTTACGGTTGACGGCGTTACCAAGAAATACAAGAACGTGTGGATCGCGTCGGCTATGAAGGGCAGATATTACGGCGGCGGAATGATGGTCGCTCCCGTGCAGGACAGAAATAGCGGAAAGCTGACGGCGTCTATCTTCTACGGACAGACGAGACTCAAGACGATTACCGTTTTGCCGAAGATCTACTCGGGCACTCACATAAAGCACAAGGAAATGGCTGATCTTTACGAGGTGGAGGAAATGACGGTTGAATTCAACGTTCCCACCGCGCTTCAGATCGACGGTGACGTGATAAGCGGCGTGCTTTCTTACACGGCAAGAACGGCTAAGAAGCACGCGGAATACGTAAATTCAAAAAAGGAAGCGGTTAAGGCTTGATGCCGTGAGATCGGATTTTTAAATTTTATGAAGACTGTTGAAATAATTCAAAGCGCGGAGGCGAACGAATCTGACGTAAGCCTTGGTGAGGAAAGAAAAATTTCATACGAGGACGTCGCGTTCATAGCGCTTGAGATCGGTGAGCATATTCAGAGGAGCGGCGGTGAGATCGGCAGAGTAGAGGATACTGTCAAAAGGATCTGCAAGGCGTACGGAGCGGTGCACGTTGACGTGTTTGCCTTGACCTCGATCATAATTCTTTCGGTAAATTTCGGTGACCGAACGGTAACGAGAACGAGAAGAATAACGAAGGGCTGCGTAAATAATTTTTCCAAGCTCGCAAAGCTTAACCAGCTCTCGCGCGAGGTCTGCGCCGCGTGTCCGTCAAAGGACGACGTGGTGGAGAAAATGCGGGATATTACGAGTAAGACCCGACACGTCCTGCCGCTGTATCTTATAGCGCACGTTTTGACCGCGCTCGGCTTCTGTATGTATTTCGGCGGAACCGTGATAGAGTCTGTTTTCGCGGGTATTATCGCGCTTCTTATGTACTTTTTGCATAAGATAATCTCGGGCCCGCATATGAACGTTATTATGGCGAAGCTTATCATTTGCTTTTTCGGCGGTGTCAGCACGATACTGATTACATACGTTGGCAGTCTCGTCGGATTGCCTCTGCATTCCGATATTATTATGATCGGTACGATTATGAACGTGATCCCGGGAGTTGCATTTACCAACTCGCTCCGAGATCTGCTCGGCGGCGACCTTATGACGGGTATTTTGCGTCTGTCCGAGGTGCTTATTGACACGGTGGCAATAGCGGGCGGATACGCTATGGCGCTCCTTCTTTTCAAGAATATAGTCATAACCGCAGGCGCGGTTCAGAATAACGGCGTATGGTCGATAGTCTACAGAGTCGTGGGCGCAATGATATGTACCTTCGGACTTACAATGCTTTATAATATCGAATGGCGGTCTGTCTCGTTCGCTATGGTGGGCGCGGCGATCGCATGCGTAATATTTGAATTTTACGTATATTTCAACGGAAACTATTTCGTAGGCGCGCTTCTTGCCGCTATGGCGGTTGCGGCTTATTCCGACATACTTGCGCATATTATCAAAACTCCTACGACTATTTTCCTCATTCCGGGTATCGTGCCTATGGTTCCGGGAGGTCTGCTCTTTAATACCATGCTGGCAATTCTCGACAACGATGCTGATAACGCGTCACTCTTCGGGAGCAGGGCGTTGTTTATCGCTCTGGGTATTACGGTGGGAATTTTGGCGGCTACCTTCGTTTTCAGAACGCTCTGGTCGGCTATCGAGAGATTCAAGCAAAATACCGAGCATAAATTCAGCAATATAATTTCGAAAATCAAAAAAGTATAAAAGGAGAGACTTATGTCAATTTTGAGGGGAAATGCAGTCGTAGGTCAGTCAGGAGGACCTACCGCGGCTATAAACGCTACGCTTGCGGGCGTTATCAGCGGCGCTATCAAGAGTGAGCTTATTGATAAGGTTTACGGAATGAAAAACGGCATCGAGGGGCTTCTTCGTGAGGATCTTATTTTTCTCAACGACATTTTCTCGGACAAGTCCAATCTCAAGATGCTTATGACTACTCCCGCCGCGGCTCTCGGCTCGTGCAGAAAAAAGCTGCCTGTCGAAAATTGCGCGGATCACGAGGAGGTGTTCTCGAGGATCATAGGCATTTTCGAGAAGTACGACATTAAATATTTTTTCTATATCGGCGGCAACGACTCTATGGATACGGTCGCAAAGCTTTCTGCGTATACCGAAAAATGCGGATATGAGATGAGAGTGATCGGAGTCCCCAAGACGGTAGATAACGACCTTATCGGCACGGATCATACCCCGGGCTTCGGTTGCGCGGCGAAGTATATCTCCACGACCGTTCAGGAGATAGTTCACGATACCGCGGTCTATACCGCAAAGGCGGTTACGATAGTTGAGATCATGGGCAGAGACGCGGGCTGGCTTACGGCTTCCTCGGCTCTGGGCAGAATTTGCGGCGGAATGTACCCTGATCTCGTATATCTTCCCGAGAGAGCCTTCGATATGGAGAGATTCATCGAAAACGTTAAAAGGGTAATGGAAACAAAGCCGAACGTGGTCGTTTGCGTATCCGAGGGTCTGCAGTTTGCTGACGGCAGATACGTGGGTGAGGGAACTCAGGGCGGCGCGGTTGACGTTTTTGGTCACAAGTACCTCGCGGGCACGGGTAAGGCGCTCGAGCTTGCGGTTAAGGAGAGACTCGGCTGCAAGGTTCGTTCCATTGAGCTTGGACTTCCCCAGAGATGCGCGTCTCATATTTCCTCGGCTTGCGATATAAACGAGTCTGTGGGAGTAGGAAACGCGGCGGTCAAGGCGGCTGAGGCAGGTATTACCAGAGAGATGATGGTTATTCTTCGCTCAAGCGACGACGGTGAATATTCATCGGTTTACGGACATATGGATATTGATCTTATCGCAAATAAGACGAAGTACGTCCCCGATATCTTCATTAACGCTGACGGAACGAACGTGACGGATAAGTGCCTCGAGTATATCCTTCCTCTTATAAACGGCGAGATCTATCCGACGTTCAAGAAGGGTATGCCCGAATATTTCAGATTCAGCTAAAGTTCATATTTCGGACAAATTTGAAAAACGCGGAGCGATCCGCGTTTTTCTTTTGCGTATAAGAGGTTTTGAGGATTTTTTTGTTGACGGAGCCGTGTGCCGACATATCCTTTTTTATATGATATAATATTTATGAGGTGATAATGGGCGCTCTCTCTGTTTCACCTTGAAATTTCGAAAAAGGAAAGGAATTTTATGACAGTTAAAGAAATTATTGATTATACAGATAAGCTCAAGCCCAATTCGTTTGATTTTGAAACCAAGCTCGTCTGGATAAATCAGGTCGAGGGAATGGTTCAGTCGGAAATAATGAAGACTCCCATCGAGGAAATAAGTCTTGCTTCGGATGAATACGATGCTTTGTCGGTCAAGCACCCGTATTCGCAGATATACAGCCTTTATATCATTTCGATGATAGACTTCTTTTCGGGGGATTTCGTTAAATATCAGAATTCGTCGGCGGCATACAACGATGCTATGAGGCTCTACGCCAAATACGTTTTGAGAGGTGCAAAATGAGCAGGGTAATTTTGAGAAGGGTATCCTTGCCCTCAAATATCGACTCCGAGGAAAAGATACGAATACTTGAGGGACATATAAACGATCTTGAAAATAACCTCGAGGCGATACTCGACGTAATGAATAAAAAAATAAAGGAGGCGGCAAATGTATCTTAATCAAAAGGCTAAAACACAGAGTGAGAGGTGCTTTACGTACGATCTCTCCCGCGGCATTGAGAATTCGTTTCGCGGACAGTTGGGGAAGGTCGTTTCTGCCGAAAATCTTTCCTCGGGATTGCTTCCGTCCATTTCTCCAAGAGGAAGATTTTACAGATGCGACTATCCCAACGATGCAATTTCCGTGGGAAATTATTCCGATATAATATACTATAATACCGCCGACGGATTTTATTTTGACGGCGAGCGAAGGGGAGACCTTACGGAAGGTAAAAAAACCTTCGTGAATTTCTCGGGCAGGGTGTACATTTTCCCCGATCGCGCGTATTATGACGTTGAGAGCGATACGCTGGTGCATTTGGCGGTAGCCGTGACGGGAACGATCAGCGTAAGGGAAAGCTCTGCGCGTAATTGTTATATGGCAAGCTACGTAACCTTCTCGAGCGGCAATCTGGCGGAAGCTTTTCGGGAATGTGAAAGCATTGAGATCACGGGTACGAAGGACGGAATGTTTGACGGATGCTATACGATCAGCGATCGCAACGTGGACAGCGGGGTTATATATTTCGGATATTGTGAGAATCTCACGGGAAATTCGAGCGAGACCGAAACCACGATAACGAACGGCGTGCCCGCGCTTGAGGGCGCGTGTGTGTGTAAGAACAGAATTTTCGGATATGCGGGCAACAAAATATACGCCTGCGCCTTCGGTGACGGCACGAACTGGTGCGATCTTGATGACGAGAGCGGCTGCTACAGATATGAAAACGTGGGCGGTGATGATTTTTCGGCTTGCGACACTATGGAGGATCAGTGCGTTTTCTTCACCGAGGACAAAATTTTCAAGATCTACGGTGAAAACGTAAGAGAGCTTTCGCCAAAGCTGATGTCGGGCTACGGCGGAATAGAGGCGGGGCTTGCGGATGCCCACGCAAGGGTGCTGGGAGATGTTTATTTTTTGAACAGAGACGCTATAATTAAGTTCTCGGGAACGATAAGCGAGACGGTCTGCAGATTGAATGAAAATGATATCAGCTCGGGCGCGTGCTTTCCGTATCGGAATAAGCTTTATTTTTATTATCACGCGGATAGCGGCGAGCGCCTTTGCGTTTTCGACGTCGAGGCGGGCGCGCTCTACCGTATAGGAATTTCGGGTGTAAAGGGCTTTCTTGATCTTAACGGCAACGTTTGCGTTATGACCGATAGCGAAATAGTCGCGCTTGAAGGCAAGGGAGACAGATTGCCCGAGGGCTTCGTTCGGGACGCGGATATAAGCTCGCACGTGGAATTTAACGAAATACATAACGGCTACGACAGATTTTCTCCCGTAAGGCTTTACGTTCGCGGCGAGGTTATGTCGGGCGGGGAGGTCGATATTTACTGTATGCTCGGAAACAGCGGTGAATGGAGCGAGGTGCATAAGCTCGTTGCTGACGGAGAGCGTCTTTGGGAATTCAGCCTGCCCGCATCTTTGACCACAAGCTTTCGCTTGCGGCTTGAGGGCAGGGGAGATTATGTGATTAACGATATTTACGTGCTTTTTTCGTGATTTGCGCATATTTATTAAATTTTACTTCAAATTATTGACAACTGCGGAAAAAAGATGTATAATTGACATACCAAATAAAAGATGAGAGGTTTTTTTATGGATTACTTAAACATCGTTGCGAATATCCCCCTGATAGTTATGCTTGTGTTTATGCTGATTTCGGGTCTTACGGGCTTGATCAGAGGACTCAAGAAAACTGTCGGCTCAATCGTGGTTATCGTAGTGTCCGTTGTTTTTTCGCTTATTCTTACGTTGATCTTGTGCAATCCCGAGCTTGGAATTTTTGATTCCTTGATCGAAAAGCTTACCGCACCGTTGGCCGAGGGCATGGGCTTTGGCGATGTGAACGAGCTTGAAGCCTTATCCGTAGTATTCACGTATTACGTTTCAATGCTTATAAGCCCCTTTGTGTTCACACTGCTTTTCTTCGTTTTCAGATTGATCTTCGGTATTATTATGAGAATAGTTGTCAAGAAGATACCGATCATGTCAAAGATCCCCAAGGTTGCAAGCAAGCTTGGCGGCATGGGCGCAGGTCTTGTTGTGGGCTTCCTCGTTGTTATGGTCGTTATGATGCCCTTCCTTGGAACTGTAAACGTAGTAAACGTTGCTGTGACTGAAATGACCGAGGCGATTTCCGTTGAAAATGATGATGACGGCGAGCTTCGTGACGTTAACGTTGAGTCCTTGGCGCTCGCTCCTTCAATAGATTCCGCTTATGAGACCGATGAAGAGGACTCCGAGGATATAGACCTTCTTTCCGTGCTTGGCAGTATGACTGACAAGGGCGCAGGTAAGGTTATGAGAGTTATGGGCGGTGATCTTCTTTATAAAGTTACCTCGAACAAGACGTATCACGGCAAGAAGGTAACTCTTGAAACCGAAATCGCAGGTATGAGCCATCTTTTGTCCAGCATTTCGTCCCTTGGCGGCGACTTTTCGGATATGGGCGGTGAGGAAAACGCTTTTACGAAGATAGCTGACGCAACGGAGGAATCTCCCTTGATCGCGCTTCTTACTGCAGAGTGCGTTTCTTCCGCGGCGGAGAAGTGGAGTAATGGTGAAGAGTTTATGGGTGTAAGCTCTCTTGGCGGTGACGAGCAACTTATTAAGCCCTTGATGGACGCTGTACTTGAGGTGTTCAGCACAACTGACGACGAGCATCTTTCCGAGGACCTTCGTTCGATCGGCGCTGCGTTTGCGGTTCTTGGCAAGTACGGACTGCTTGATGATGCAGGCGATATGGAATCTATGCTTGAAAAGCTTAACGGTACGCCTGTTCTTTCCGAAATGGCTGCGGCTCTCCACAGCAACCCCAGAATGAGCGAGGTTGAAAAAGAGGTATCCAGCCTCGGTCTGAGAGCGTTTGCTAACGTGGTTGGTATTCCTCAGGAGGGCGACGAGAACTACGAGGAATATAAGCAGATGACAAAGTCTATCGCTGAGTCCATTAATAATTCCGTCGGTATGAGCAAGGAAGAAAAGCGCGAAATGGTCAAGAGCGAGCTTGTAAGCGCGGCTACCGATTACGGAACCGACCTTGAAGGCGAGGTTGCCGATCAGATCACAGATAGATTTATCGACGAATTCGGTGACAGAGATGATGTAACCGATGAAGAGATCGAGGCGTTTATCGAAAGCTATCAGAACAATATGAATACATAATTAAAAAAATCCCGCGGCGGAGCAATCCGTCGCGGGTGTTTTTTTGATGTGTTTTGGGTAAAAAGGGGAGCGAAAAACTATACTTTTGACAATTAAATAACTTGAAAAAAATTGAAAAAAAGTATTGACAAAAAAATTAAAGTGTGGTATGATATATAGGCGGTTGCAAAAACTGCGAATATGCGAGTGTAGTTCAATGGTAGAATTCCAGCCTTCCAAGCTGGTCGCGTG
>CAZMKU010000018.1:0-21238 GCA_964567085.1 uncultured Clostridium sp. | reverse complement strand
CTTCACTGCGAGCGTAAGCTACGCGACTTCACTGTGCATAGCACAACTTCACTTTTGCGACAGCAAAAACTTCACAGGCAGAAAAAAGAGCATACACATAAGGTTTGCGCCTTGCGTGTGTGCTCTTTCTGTCGTTATAATGGATTTGGGCTTAGCACATTTTGCGTTTGATCGGTCAAACGCGATGCTCGCGCTTAGCGTGATTTTTAAATTTTCCGCTAAGAACATCACCCATTGTACTCATAGGCGTTTTTATAATTTGGATAATATTTCCGTGGCGTCCTTCTCGCAAATCAGCTTGCCGTGCTCGTCGAGGTGCAGTCTGATGCTCGGGATCTGCAGCTTATCGCCGTATTCCTCCAGAAATATGAGCTTGTATTCCTCGCTTGATGAGTATCCTGAGCGGAACGTAAGGAACAGATAGAAGCTACCGTATTCGTCCGAAAAAAGTCGGCTTTCAAATATAAGATCAGTATCCGAGAGCCGCTTTGACGCAAGTATCAGGTCCTCGGCGCAGGTGAATTTGTATGTAAGAATGCTCTCGGTTGTGCTCCTCCTGAACGCCGTGCCGCTTGCGGGAACAAGCTCGCGCGAGGGCGATCTTGCCTCCTTGGTTATGAATATCTCACAGCCTCCGCGCAACGATTCGAATAGCTCAATGAAGATAGAGCCGCTTGCGGCGTCGAAGCCCGATCGCTTTTTGACGTCGTCCAGTAAAAGACTGAAATGCTTTTTTTCGCTCATGTGGGAAACGTTGCAGTCTCCGTTCAGCTTATATTTTTTCATTTCCTCTTTAGTCAGTATAATTTTCAGCTTGTTTGAGCTTATGAGTATCAGTTCCATTTTTACTCCTTTCTATATTACTATTATAATACCGTGGGCGAAAAAATGTAACCCCTAAATTTTTGGCATTTTTCTTGCCTTTTATTTCTCCCCCGTTGACGAAAGGAAAATAAAATGGTATAATTAAATATATTCAGAAAAGGATCGGAGGGAAGCTATGAAATACAATCACGAAAATGACACGATAGAAATGACAGTCAGCGAGCTTGCGGCCATAGCTTGTCCCGAGGGTCATATTGACAGCCGAGGCTTCGGCAGAGCGGCGATGAAGGAAATGGCGGGAACGTCGGCGCACAAGAGAATTCAGAAAAGCTGCGGCGACTCCTACCATACGGGCGTGCGCTTTAAGAACACCTCCAAGCTTCACGATATATATTTCTATGTCACGGGCGCGCCCGACGGCATAATCTGTGATGAGGGGGATTTTACCGTTGACGAGATAAAGGCGGTCAATAATTTCGGGCTTTCCGATAATTCGGGCGGCTTCCACGCGGCAAGGCTTTATATTTTCGCGTACTTTTTCTGTAATTCCAAGAATCTTGACGGTGTGAACACGAGGCTTACGTACTATAATACCGACGACGGCGAGATAAGATATGCGGAGAAATACGTGAGCATAGACGAGCTTCGTGATTTTTATACCCAATTTCTTTCCGCGGCGTATATGAAGGCGGATTTTTTGCGCGAAAGACACGTAAGCCGCCGTCAATCCGCGAAAATGGCTAAATTCCCGTACCGAAATCTCCGCGAAAGTCAGGACGAGATGATACGCGAATGCTATTACGATATAAAGCAGGGCTCGAGACTTTTCTGTCAGGCACCAACGGGTATAGGCAAGACTATTTCTGTTATCTATCCGTCGGTAAGAGCCTTTGGCGATAACGCGGCAGATAAGATATTTTATCTTACCTCAAAGACGAGTATCAAGCGTGAGGCGTATAACGCTGCTATAAAGCTTCGAGAAAACGGCGGAGATATTTATACCATCAGTCTCTCGGCAAAGGAATATATGTGCCTTTGCGACGCGAAGGACCGTATTTGCGGCAGGCTCAAGCTTTCCTGCCGTCCCGACGTGTGCAAATACGCGAAGGACTATTATAAAAAGAGGGATTCCGTGATTTTTACAATGCTTTCAAATCACAGGGAATTCAACCGTGATATAATTATGAAATACGCGCGCGAATATGAGGTGTGCCCGTATGAGCTCTCCCTCGACCTCTCGGAATACTGCGACCTTATCATTTGTGATTACAACTACGTTTTCTCACCGCTCGTGTATTTGAGACGGTATTTTGACGACGTAAAGGAAAGATATGTCTTCCTCGTTGACGAGGCGCATAATTTGTCCAAGCGCGCAAGGGATATGTATTCGTCGAGCTTGCAAAAGGATGAATTCGAGTCGGCATCGAAGCTTGCGCTCTATGAATATCAGAACGGCTCGGATGCGCTATCTCGCGCGCTCGGTGACGTCTCGGCGGTGTTTGACAAGCTTTCCGCGGCTTGCGCGGAGAGTATGAAGCAAACGGCAGACGGTATAAATTACGGCTACAACGTGAGCCGTGAGCCGCCGTTTGAGCTTCTCGACAAGCTTGACAAGCTGAATAAGGCTATTGAGATCTGGCAGAAAAACAATCAGGGCAGTCAGCTTTACGCTCAAATTGACGCTCTGCTTTACAAATGCGAGGAGTTTTTGAAGCTTGCGGAGGGATTTGGCGCAGGGTATCTGTCGTTTACCAACGTTTACGGAGATAACGTAAGCCAGCTTTTGTACTGCCTTGACCCTTCGTCGCACCTGTCCTGCGTTCAGGATAAGGCGATAGCGAGTATAATGTTCTCCGCGACTCTGACGCCTGCGGAATATTACGCGGAAATTCTCGGCGGCGGAGATAAAGCGGTCTCGGTAAGCTTTACGTCTCCCTTTGACAGCGAAAATCTCTGTGTGGCGGTGGTGGATTCCATCAGCACGAGATACGAGGACAGGGAACGCTCGTATAAGAAAATCGTGTCCTGTATAGCCGCGACGGCGAGCGCCCGCGCGGGCAATTATCTCGTTTTCTTCCCGTCGTACGATTATATGGAAAAGGTGCACGGCGCTTTTGTCAGAAAATACGGCAGTGTTAAGACCGTTATGCAGAAGAGAAATATGACCTCGCGCGACCGCGACGAGTTTTTGTCGTTCTTCAAGGATGACCGAGGGGTCCTTCGCATAGGCTTCTGCGTTATCGGCGGTATGTTCTCCGAGGGCATTGACCTGCCGGGCGACAGACTGATCGGCAGTATCGTCGTGGGCGTGGGTATGCCGGGAATTTCGGATCGGAACAATATCATTCGCGAGTATTACGATGAAAAGTGCTCGGAGGGTTACGATTACGCATATACCTACCCGGGATTTAATAACGTCCTTCAGGCAGTGGGTCGCGTGATACGAAAGAGTGATGACTGTGGAATTGCGGTTTTGATCGACGACAGATACAGCGAGCCAAGATATATAAGACTGTTTCCCGATGAATGGCGGCACGTAAAATTTGCAGGGAATTCGCAGTCTCTTGCAGAAATCGCGCGCAGATTTTGGCAAAATCAAAGAAAATAACAATTTTTTGCAAAATTTCGAAAAACTTCTTGCTTTTTTAGAATTTCTGTGGTATAATGTTCACGTTGTTATTTTTATTGACGGAAAGAAACGAAAATGAATAATTCAAGGATTGAAAATTCAAAATTTTATCCGTTAATTGCGTAAAGGAAGATGTGTTTATGAAATATACAGAAATGACAAGGGAAGGGCTTATTTCCGAAAAGGCGGCTCTTGAGGCGCAGTACGCGGCGGTCAAGAAAAAAGGATTTTCATTTGATCTCGCGCGCGGAAAGCCCGATACCGAGCAGCTTTGCCTGAGCGACGGAATGCTCACGGCGGTGACGTGTGCCGATGACTGCTATACGGAGGGCGGCTTTGACTGCAGAAATTACGGTCTTTTCGACGGTATTCCCGAGGCGAAAAAGCTTTTCTCCGATCTTCTTGAGATTCCCTATGAATATATTTTCGTTGGTGGCAGCTCGTCGCTTACGCTTATGTACGACTGTATGTCGAGAGCGATGCTTTACGGCGTTTACGGAAGCGAAAGACCGTGGTGTAAGGAAGAAAAGGTAAAGTTCCTTTGTCCCGTTCCGGGCTATGACCGCCATTTCAGAGTTACCGAATCTCTCGGAATAGAGATGATAAATATTAAGATGACCGAAGGCGGTCCCGATATGGATACCGTTGAGGCTCTCGTTGCGTCCGATCCTCAGATCAAGGGCATCTGGTGCAGTCCGAAGTATTCAAATCCCGACGGCGTAACCTATAGCGACGAAACGGTTGAGCGCTTGGCAAAAATGCCGACCGCGGCGCCCGACTTCAGAATTATGTGGGACGATGCTTATGCGGTTCACGATTTCGTCGAGGACGGCGACAAGCTTGCAGATATATTTGCGATTTGCCGAAAATACGGAACGGAGGACAGAGTTTTGTTCTTTGCTTCTACCTCTAAGATCACTTATCCGGGCGCGGGGGTTGCGATCCTTGCGGCGAATAAGAACAATCTTACGCAGATAGAACGCGCTATGGGCGCGCAGACGATAAGCTTCGATAAGGTCAATCAGATACGTCACGTCAGGTTTTTCCGTGATGCGGACGGTGTAAGAGCGCATATGAAGAAGCACGCGGCGATCCTTTACCCCAAGTTCGAGCTTGTTCACAATGTCCTCGAGCGTGATCTCGGCGACCTTGGAATTGCAAGATGGACAAATCCTCGCGGAGGCTATTTCGTAAGCCTTTACGTTATGGACGGCTGCGCAAAGAGAACCTTTACTCTTTGCAAGGAGGCGGGGCTTACTCTTACGGACGCGGGCGCTACGTATCCTTACGGCATCGACGAGCATGACAGTAATATCAGGCTTGCGCCCACCTACATTACGCTTGAAAGTCTTGCGGGCGCTATGGAGATACTTACTCTGTGTGTAAGACTCGCGGCGGTAGAAAAGCTGCTTGAATAAACGTTTGCCCGAGATGCCTTTGCATCTCGGGCTTTTGTGTGGGCGGGCATACCCGACGGTTCGAATGGAAACGTTTGTTGACATTTGTCATTTTATATGTTACAATTATTATCGGAAATAATGTGTTTTGCAGGTACAAAATGGGAAATATAAAAAAAGTTAAGCAATCCGAGATAAATCCGTACGAATACAGCGACACGAACAAGCGCTACCAGACGTACGATTATTGGCTAAAAAAGACCTTTGGCGGCAAGTGTATGAAGCTGCCCGTTGATGCGGGCTTTACCTGTCCGAATATTGATGGCAAATGCTCGGTCGGAGGCTGTATTTATTGCTCCTCGCGCGGTAGCGGAGACTTTGCTCAAGCGCCCGAGATGTCGATCTCAGAGCAGCTTGAGAAGACCCGAGAGCAGCTCTCGGGAAAATGGAAAACGGATAAATATATTCCGTATTTTCAAGCGCATACAAATACCTACGCGCCACTGTCCGTGCTAAAGGAAAGGTTCGAGGAGGCACTCGCGTTTGAGGGCGTTGTAGGGCTCAACGTCGCCACGCGCGCGGACTGTCTGCCCGACGGCGTTGTGGAATATCTTGCCGAGCTTGCCGAGAGAACGACTCTCACGGTCGAGCTTGGACTCCAGACCGTCCACGATAGCACGGCGTTCACAATAAACAGAGGTCATACGTTCGAGGAATTCGCCTCGGGCTACAATAAGCTCCGCGCGGCATCGGATAAGATAAATATTTGCGTTCATCTTATCTTCGGTCTGCCCGACGAGGATAGAGAAATGATGCTTGAGAGTGTTAAGACGTTGGCGAAAATGCGCCCGAATCAAGTGAAATTTCATCTGCTTCACGTGATCGAGGGCACGGCTTTAGCCAAAATGTATCTTGACGGCCAATATACCCCTATGGAAAGAGAAGACTATATCGACATCGTATGCGAGGCGTTGACCTTGATGTCGAAGGAGGCTGTCATAGGACGGATAACGGGCGACGGAATGCAGAGTCAGCTGCTCGCCCCCGAGTGGAGCCGCAGAAAGACCGCTGTTATAAATGATATTGATAAGCGAATGTTTGAGCAAAATCTCTGGCAGGGAAAGTGCTTTGAAGAATAAAAAAAGACCGACAAGCGTCGGCCTTTTTGCTTCATTGAGGTTGTCGATGTGTATTTGCAAAAGTAAATTATCGTCTATTGACAATACATTGGTAATATGATATAATAATAGGGGAATATACCAAATAAAAAATGGAGGTGCAATTATGATTTTCTATAATGTAAAACAGCTCGGCTTTGCGCGAAAATACGATTGCTCTTTTCATTTTGAACGAGGAAACTGAAAATCGGAGATATTGGGCGTACAAGCTGAGCTGTTTTTAACGGTTCTGCTTGTGCGCGTTTTGTTTTTTTGATATTTACTGTTTTGAAAGGCGGTGTCTATTATGAAAAAGTTTATTTTAATTGTATTTTTATGCTTGACATTGTGTGTCTGTATCGTAGCATGTGATGTTAAGGACGAGAATTCAGACGGCTCGCAAACGGAGGAGACTATTTCTGAATTTGAAAATAATGAATTGATTTCTGAGTTGGTTGAATATTTGAAACAGATTAGAATTGCGTATGAACCCCTTGAATCTCATATGGAAATTAAAATTGATCGTATGAAGAGGGGGAATCAATCCTTACACGTTTCTTTTGATCCTTCAAGCTATTATTTCGTGTGTGGATATTTTAATTTCGAGCATTACGAGGGCGATTATTGTTGTGTGGAACAATATACTTGGATGAAGTTTGATGATGAGGCGGACATAAGAGAATATTGCAACGGCAAAGAGTTTATCGTGGCATTTCAAATAAATAGAGCTTCATCGGTGATAGATATTGAATCCGGCGACTCAGTCGTTCCCGCTATGGAGCATTTTCAGCTATACCATCCCCTCGAATTTGAAAACGGTTATAATACTAAAGGCGCTTTAGTATATGATGCAAGTTATGTCTATATTAATTTCTATGATTCGGATAAAGGCGTAATTTATCATTCTCGCTCATGGATGTACCATGATTATATTACTTTCAACACCGTTAAGATTGATAATGAATTTTATATTGCTACTCGGATGTATACCATTAGCTCCGATGGAGCTCGAAATGATGCTAATCTTTTGTCAGAGTTCGGAATTTATTATGATGCATTATTTGAAATTATGGACACTGATAACTACAGTGCGGTCGACAAGTATGGTCGCACAGCATTTTACGGATTATTTGATATTGAGGAGTTTGTTGGTGTGATTATGAAATAAAAGGAGGTATTTTATATGAAAAAGTTTCTTTTAATTGTATTTTTATGCTTGGCATTGTGCGCTTGTATCGTGGCGTGTGATGTCGTGGATGAAAATTCGGATGGTGCTCAGACAGATGATGTTACGACCGAAACGCCGACACAAACGCCCTATGAAATTCATGAAAACCCCATTAAACAAGTAACCGGAGAAGAAATAGAAGAGGAAATACGTTCTCAGTTGAGTAATTACTTGTATTCATTGGGAGTTGATTATGGTTTGATTGGGTATACGTTTGAGGATCAGATCAATAGTATTAAAAAGGGAGCAAGACCAATTCTCGTAAGCTTTGATTCCAAAGACTGTTATTATGTGTGCGCATATTATAGTACTTCTGATGACCATTTGGAGGGAATAGGGGAGATATATTGTTGTGTTGATAATTATACTTGGGTAAAATTTGATAAAGCAACCGATATCCCTGAAAGTTATAATGATGAGAAGCTTATAGCTGCGTTCCAAATGAATGGGGCAGCTTTATCGAGCGATCTTTTATCCAAGGAAATTGAGGTTCCGATCATTTATCATTTTAGGATGTTTGAGCCTGAGTTTACAAACGGATTTAATATAAAAGAGCTTGTTGAATTTAACAACACGTATATTTATTTATACGGATCTGATCGAAATGTAGTATTATTTTGCACAACGAACATACTTACGAGAGCATCATTAATAGATTGCATTTATTATGAAAATGAGTACTATATTAGTAATATGATAAAAAAGGAGTTTACCCAAGGCGAAGATTTAGTAATAGATCTTAAAGAAGATTTTGGTGAATACTATGATTATTTAACTGGTCCAAGTCGAGAAAAAATATATGAGGAAACGAATTCAAGAGAGGAAAAAACGTATTATTTACTTACTGATTTGGAGTCGTTGATAAGCATTGTTAAGCAATAACAAGGAGGAAGGCGGTGTTTGTTTTGAAAAGGTTTATTTTAATTTTAACTGTTTGTGCTATTATTTTAAGTTGTTTGTGCTTACTTGTATTTTGTACTTCCAATAAAAAAGCTAAAGACGATCCGGTTGAGCTTTCTTTGACAGATGATAAAGAAATAATTTATACATTGAGCCGTAATCTGCCGCGAGAAGAGGGATTGATAAATCCCGGAGATTGGAGCCATAGCCGTAAAATTAATTTTGTAAAGAGTGGACTTATGAAAGCGGCTTATGTCGCTGTTGATCCTGATGAGTGTTATTATATTTGTGGATACTATATTCCTGAGCACAAGAACGAAATGAGAGATTTTTGCTGTGCTGCAAAATATACTTGGGTTAAATTTTACAATAATGAAGATATAGCGGAGTATTATGGCGAAAAGATGTTTATTGGGGGATTTCAGATAAATAAAGCACACGTAGTAGATATTACTTCCGTTTTTTCCAAGACACCGCAATATGAGCATTTTCTTGTGTATACTCCTGAATTTCAGAATGGTGTAAATGTTGCTGATAAGCTGTATTGCGATATATCATATATAGATTATTTTTCAAGCGATAAAGAATATATTCTTTATTCCTCTGAAGAACGATTCCATGAAAAATGGACTATGGCTTGCCTGATTTTTGAAGAACAGTATTATATCGAAGAATGTACGGATAAAGTTTATCTTGAAAGTATGTACGGCGAGTATTATGAAGATGTTGCGAAAATAATCATCGCTGATAAATATTCAAAAGAGAATTATGGACTTATAAATATAAATGAATTTGTTGAGAAAATTTTGAAATAGGTGAGGATAATGAAGAAAACATTCCGGGAAGTGGATTGGGCGGACTGGGTATTTGTAAGTATTGTGGAGAACAAGTGCTATTTGGAACCCTTGACAGCATCCCCTCCGATTACCCGCATACCGAAAACGGAAGCTACATTTTGCCGAACGGAATTATAGTTTTAGTTCCCGAGGACGAGGAGGCGTATCTCAACGGCACTCTCGTTTTCCGAACGGGTGAGATAATGTAAAGCAAATTATATATAAAAATATCCGCCGTGGAGTCCACGGCGGTATTTTATTGCTCATAAGTTCCATGAGTTCTTATATACTTCAGCACTGCCTTGTAGCCCGTGTAGTTGAGATTTATGCCGTCGTCCTCGGCGTAATCCTCGTTGAGATATCCGCGGTTATCCGTAAGCGCGGACGCCGTATAGAGGAAATGAACGCCGTTATCTTCGGCTATGTCGCAGATCCATTCGTTCGCGGTGTTTATGCGCTCGTTGGAGATGGCGGGATTTTGCTTTTCCGCTTTCTTGGTTATGGGGAAAACAGACTGCAAAATAATTATGGTGTTGGGCGAGGATTCCTTTATCATGTCGATAAGAGACTGATAATAGGACTTAAAGGCTTCCTCGTTGCAATACGAAACGCCGTTGCTGATGCCGAGAGTTATAACGATTCTCTCGGGCTGTCTTTCGGCGAGCAGAAGCGAGAGCTCCTTGCAGGCCTTGGTGTCCGCAATATAGATGGACGAATTGGCGATATTTGAATCAAGAGGAATATCACCGTTCTCACCGCTCCATACCTGATACGAGGTTTTACCGCCCGAGAGCACTTCAAGCTCGAGCATATGCTCGGTCGTGTAGTCACCTAAAAATATCGTTGAATCAATATAATGCGAGCCGTAGTCGAGCGTGCGGTCGAGAGTTGCGCTCCGCTCGGTAAGGTCGATCTCCGTGTCCACCTGACCGTTATCCGCGAAAATATCCCGAGGGCCGAGAATGCAGAGAAGCACAACGCAGATCGCAAGCACGCCCACGAGAGCTATCAGCGCGTAGATAAGTCTCCGTGTCAGCTCAAGCGGATTTTTGACGTATTTTGAAATCAGTCTGATCATTTTTTATCTTTACTGTTTGAAGAAAAGAGGCTGGTGTATTCGGCCTCGTCCTTTTTGTTCTTCCCGTAAAGCGCATCCTCGCGAGTCTTCTTTGCCTTTTCGCGAGTTGATTTCGCGTTTGCGCGAACCTTCTTGCTGCTTGATTTTTCGTCGTATTTCATAATGCTTATGACTACGCGCGTGAGCACGTATACGACTATAAAGCCGAGAACCCAGCCGCAAGCGGTAACGAATTGTATACCGTCCTTCGGGAGGACAACGAAAAGAAGGAAGCTTATCGTCATTCCGCCGCCCTCAACAAAGTATTTCGCGCCCGAGGACACCTTGTCGAGCCTCGAGAGGGAAATGCTGAGTCCCGAGAAAAACGCGAAAAGAAACAGAAAAAGATGAGTCTTTACGTCGGTGACCTTCATCATTCCCGTCTCGTCAGCGCCCGCAAACAGCGCGCCTAAAACCACGATAGCCGAGGTTATCGTATATACGATAGCAGTTAAATTAAAGATTTTTTTTATAAAGTCCTTTGTTTTCATTTTTTACTCCGCATTTGTGTCATTTGTACTATTTTAACATAATTTTTTGATTATTGCAATAATAAAGCCGAAAAAAATATAAATTCTTCGGGCTGTTGGCTTATAATTATATTTATAAATATAAAATATTCAAATAAATATACGCCTTATATTGACATTCGCGCGAAAAAATTGTATAATAACATTATAATGTATAATTATGCCCAAAACAAAAATGCGGTTGGGCAAGGAGGATATAATGGCGCAGATAAAGAGAAAAGAAGCAAGAGAGATGCTCTTCGGACTTTTGTTTGAAAAGGAATTCAAGAGCGGTGAGAGTGTGGACGGCATTTATGAGATCTCCGCGGATGCTCGCGAGATTCCCGAGGACGCTTATATAAGAAACGGCTTTTTTGGAATTTCCGAGAAAAGTGAGCTTCTTGACGCGGTTATCAGCAAATACGCAAAGGGCTGGAAGGCTGACAGACTTTCCCGCGTTTCCCGTTCTGTTATAAGACTTGCGGTGTATGAAATGCTTTTCTGTCCCGACATTCCCTCAAACGTTTCGATCTCCGAGGCGGTCGAGCTTGCAAAGAAGTACGGCGAGGACAAGGCAAGAGCATTTGTAAACGGCGTGCTCTCGAGTATAAACAAGGATATAAGCGAGCAGGGCGTTGAAGAATTTTTGGCTTCCCATACGCCCGAAGCGGCAGAAGAATAAAATGTCGAAGGATATAAAGCGCAAGCTTTTTATAGGAATTGATACGAGCAATTACACGACGTCGGTCGCCGTGTGTGACGAGGACGGACGCGTTCTTGCGAATATCAAAAAAATGCTCCCCGTGGCGGACGGCGAGCGCGGACTTCGTCAGAGCGATGCGGTTTTTCATCATACGAGGAATTTGCCGTACTGCATGGACGAGCTGGGAGTGGTTCTGTCGGCGCTTGATCTCTATTATGAGATCTCGGCGATAGGCGTTTCGGCTTATCCGCGCGATAACGAGGGCTCGTATATGCCGTGCTTCCTTTGCGGAATAGCGGCGGCGCGCAGCATCTCTGCGGTGTCGGGCGCGCCCGTCTATGAGTTTTCACATCAGTGCGGACATATAAGAGCGGCGGTGTACTCGTCGGGCAATGATGAGCTGTTGCGCGAGAGATTCGGCGCGTTTCATATCTCGGGCGGCACGACGGATATGCTCCTTGTTGAGCCTCGCGGCGTTGGATTTGAAATTACGCGAATCGGCGGCACACTCGATATGAATGCAGGGCAGGCGATCGACCGTACGGGAGTTATGATGGGGTTATCTTTTCCGTCGGGACGCGAAATGGAGAGCTTGGCAAGCTCGTTTGACGGCGAGATCAAGGGTATTTCGGTTTCGGTGAAGGGACTTGATTGTAACCTCTCGGGACTTGAAAATAAGGCGGCAAGGCTTTATGCCGAGCGCGGAGATAAGGCGCAGGTGTCAGCATACGTTTTTGAGTTTATCGGCAAGACGTTATATAAGCTCTCGGAAAATTTGCGAGCCGAGTACGGCGAGCTGCCGCTGCTTTTCGCGGGCGGCGTTATGAGCAACGGCAGAATAAAAGCGAAGCTTTCAGCACTTAATAACACGTTTTTTTCCGAGCCGCAGTTCTCGGCTGACAATGCGGCGGGTATAGCTCTTCTTGCAAAGGATAAATATTTCGGATAAAAGTTTTATGGGAGGGGTCGGCATGACGGATAGCAGAAGTATTTTCAGCGTTTCGCAGATAAATGAATACGTGCGCCTGACTGTTGAGTCGAGCGCCCCCTTGCAAAACGTATTTATAAAGGGCGAGATCTCAAACTTTAAAAATCAGTATTCTACGGGACATCTTTATTTTTCACTCAAGGATGAGGGTGGAATGATCAAGGCAGTCATGTTCCGAGGATATGCGCAGAAGCTGAAATTTACCCCTTGCGATGGCGATAAGGTAATAATTCACGGTAAGATTTCGGTCTACGTGGCTCGCGGCGAATATCAGATCTACGTTGACGATATGCAGCCCGACGGTGTGGGTGCTTTGGCTCTTGCGTTTGAAAGATTAAAGGAAAAGCTTTCGCGGGAAGGATTGTTTGACCCTGCGCATAAAAAGGCGATCCCGACATCTCCCTTGCGTGTTGGCGTTGTAACCTCGGCGTCGGGAGCGGCTATACACGATATTTTAAACGTGAGCGGCAGACGCGCGCCAAATATTGAAATTGTAATTTACCCCGCGATCGTGCAGGGTGAGAATGCGCCGAGAAGTCTTATCGGCGGCATAAAATACTTTAACAACCGAAGCCCCGTTGACGTTATCATTATCGGTCGCGGCGGCGGTTCTATCGAGGATCTCTGGGGCTTTAACGACGAAAATTTGGCAAGAGAGATCTTCGCCTCGCAAATTCCCGTTGTGTCGGCGGTAGGACATGAGGTCGACTTTACCATTTCGGACTTTGTAAGTGATCTTCGCGCGCCCACACCAAGCGCGGCGGCAGAGATAGTTTTCCCGAATAATCTTGAAACTCTGCGCAGATTCAAGGCAATTCGAGATGCGGCGGAAAGCTCGATGCAAAAGAAGATTTCGGCTCTGAGCCTTAAAATGTCGCTTTATTCGAGCAAGCTCGAAAAGAGATCGCCCGTGTACAAGCTCCGCGACAGAACCATGCGCGTGTCGATGCTGGCGGAAAGACTTGAGGCGCAGGCAGGAAAGAGGCTTGATGTCGGTATGAACCGAGTAAAGCTTATGGCGGCAAGACTTGTCGCGGTAAATCCCATGGCGGTGCTCTCGAAGGGATATACCTTTGTTGAGGGCAAGGACAAGAGGATCATATCGTCTGCGAGTGAGCTTTACTCGGGAGAGAAAATAAATCTCGTGTTCTCCGACGGCCGTGTGAGCGCGACGGTTGATGAATCTATTTGTGAATAATACGGAGGAATGTATTATGGCAGAGAAAAAGAAAATGACGTTTGAAGAAAATATAGAAAAGCTTGAGGAGATACTCTCAAGGCTCGAGGACGAGAAGCTTCCGCTCGATGCGTCGGTAAAGCTCTACGAGGAGGGAATGAAGCTTATCTCCAAGTGTAACAAGGAGCTTGAGGACGCTGAAAGAAAGATAAAGATCCTGACGAAGAATTCGAGCGGTGAGATCGAGGAGACGGCGATCACAGAAGACGATCTCGCTTGATCTTTACGGAGAGAAATATGTATAATAAGAATCTGGCTCTCGAAATGCTCACGGAGTATTCCGAGATAATAAATAAGGAATTCGAGAAAAAATACGGCTTTGTCGATGATGCGGAGATGCCGAGCAGAAAGCTGTACGAGGCTCAAAAATACAGCGTTATGGCGGGCGGAAAGAGAATTCGTCCCGCGCTCGCGCTTGAGGTATGCCGTATGTTTTCGGGTGAGAGTATTATGGCGGTACCGTTTGCGGTGGCTCTTGAGATGATACACACCTATTCGCTGATACACGATGACCTGCCGTGTATGGACGACGACGAGCTTCGCAGAGGCAAGCCCACGAATCACAGGGTATTCGGTGAGGATTATGCTATTCTCGCGGGAGACGGACTTCTCTCGGACGCATTTCTCGAGTGCGCTATGAATCCGTACGTTTCGGGTGATTGCGCCGCGGCGGCGGTCGGAATTCTGTCGAGTGCCTGCGGAAGCTTCGGTATGGTCAAGGGACAGGCTATGGATATGTACGGTGAGGGCACAAGGCTTACTCTCGAGGAGCTTTGCGAGCTTCACAGATGTAAGACGGGCGCGATGATATGCGCTTCGTGTGAGCTTGGCGCGCTTGCGGCGGGCATACTTCCAAACGAGGAGAAAATGCAGCGTGTGGCAGCCTTCGCTGAAAAGATTGGACTTGCATTTCAGATAATCGATGACGTGCTTGATGCGACTGCATCTGCCGAGGAGCTTGGAAAGGGAGTTATGAGCGATGGAGAGAAAACCACGTTTATGACGTATTTTTCGCCCGAGGGCGCGTATGAGCTTGCGCAAAAGTACACGCTTGACGCGATTGAGGATATAAAGGACTATGAGGGCAGTGAGCGGCTTTGTGCGACAGCGCTCTACCTTTTGGAAAGAAAAAAATGACTTTTCACTAAAAATCAAGGAGAGATATTATAATGGATTGGTTATTGGATTTAGCTTCGAATTACGTTTTGATCTCGGGCGCTACGGCTTGGATCACCGCGCAGCTGCTCAAGTGCGTGACAGGTGTTTTCAAATTGAAAAAGTTTTCGC
The DNA here is from genome assembly GCA_964567085.1 of uncultured Clostridium sp. GTDB lineage: Bacteria > Bacillota > Clostridia > Oscillospirales > CAG-272 > SVTX01. Next base: position 6,425 of record CAZMKU010000018.1, on the reverse strand, counting down.
TTGTTGAGCTTATGTTTGGCACGGGCGGTATGCCCTCGTCACATTCAGCCGCGGTTTGCGCGCTTGCTACCGCTTGCGCGGTAAGCTGTGGACTTGATTCCGCGTATTTTGCGATTGCGGCGATTTTGGCGATCATCGTTATGCGCGACGCTATGGGTATGCGCCGTGAGGTCGGAAAGCACGCCAAGTCGCTTAACGTGATCTTTGAGGAGTTCTTTAAGTCGGATAAGCACACCGAGGATCGCAAGAAAACCCATAAGGAGCTTGTTGGACACACACCTCTGCAGGTGTTTGCGGGCGTAGCGACGGGTATTATCGTTGCTCTGCTTATGAGCCTTATTCCCGCATTCAATATTTGGTAAGATATGCGGCTTGACAAATATCTTGCCGAAAACAAGTATTCGGACAGTCGAACGCGTGCGGAAAAGCTTATTCTGTCGGGAAACGTGATCTTTGACGGAGTAAGAATTACAAAGCCGTCCTTCGACGTCGACGGGAGCATTGAGCATACGGTTGAAATTCAAATGCACGAAAAATACGTCAGCAGAGGCGGTCTTAAGCTTGAGGGCGCACTTGATGCCTTTGGTGTTGAGGTCTCGGGATTGAGCGTTATCGACGTTGGCGCATCCACGGGCGGCTTTACCGATTGCCTGCTCCTGCGAGGAGCTTTGAGCGTTACCTCTCTTGATTCGGGTCACGGTCAGCTCCACGAAAAAATCAGGAGCGATCTGCGCGTAAGGGTTATCGAAGGGTATAACGCGCGGAATATAAATACCGCAGACGTCGGGATTTTCGACGGTGCGGTCATGGACGTTTCGTTTATTTCGCAGACGCTTATTTTACCGTCACTCGTGAGCGTGATACGTGACGGCGGATTTTATATAGGACTTATAAAGCCGCAATTTGAGGCGGGCAGAGCAGCACTTTCAAAGGGCGGTATCGTGAAGAACGAGTCCGACAGAATTTCGGCAATACGACGGGTCGTTGAATGCGCCGAGAGCTGTGGCTTGAGCCTGCGGGGAATTATCAGGTCTCCCATTGAGGGCGGCGACGGTAATATAGAGTATTTAGGATATTTTAAAAAGGACGGCGGTCTCGGTGCTGTCGACATCAAAAAATTTATAAAGTAACCGATTGGGGACGCGCTGTATGTCTTTTGGCGCGGAGGAAACGGAGGGGCGGCAAAAAATGTCAAACACAATAAAAAAAATCGCAGTTATTACAAATTACAACATTTACGATAAAGCGGGCGTCGCTATGACCGTCGCTAAAAAGCTTTACGATCTCGGATGCGAAATTTACGCGTCGGTGTACAACAAGGAAAAGATCATCCGTATGAACAAGCACGAGATAAAATTTAATTTCGTGCCTATGGAGGAGATATATTCCGTGGTTGACGCGGTTTGCGTGCTTGGCGGCGACGGAACTATTCTCGAGTCTGCAAGAAGGGCAGCGCCATACGGCACGCCCGTGCTTGGCGTAAATCTGGGCAGAGTCGGCTTTATGGCGGAGATCGAGCCCGACGAGCTTGATCTGCTTGAGAGAATGGTGTCGGGCGATTACACTATCGAGGAACGCGCGATGCTTTCCGTAAGCATTATAAGCAGCACAGGTAAGGTAAGAGCCTCGGGTATGGCGCTCAATGACGCCGCGATAACCAACGGCTCGATCGCGAGAATAGTTGATCTTGAGCTTACGGAGGCGGGGATTCCCGTTGCCACCTATCGCTCTGACGGAATTATTGTGGCAACCCCCACGGGCTCTACGGCTTATTCAATGGCGGCGGGCGGAGCGATAGTTGACCCGAGAGTCGCATGCTTCTGCGTGACTCCTATCTGTCCTCACTCGCTCTCGTCAAAGCCCTTGGTTTTCCCCGACAGCGCGGTTATAAATATTAAAAACATCTGTCAGCGAGAGAAGATCTTGTATCTCACTATCGACGGGCGCGCAAATTTCGAGCTTTACCGAGGAGATAGCGTGCAGATAACACGCTCGGAGATAAAGACGAAATTTATAAGCATCAGAGAGAGCAAGTTTTACACTAAGCTCAGACAGAAAATGAACGACAAATAATTATTCGGAGGGCTTTTGTTCAATGAAAAAGAATAGACAGATGAAGATCCTTGAGATCATTTCGAAGAACGAGGTAGAGACTCAGGACGATCTTATAGAGCTATTGAAGGAAGAGGATTATTACGTAACTCAGGCGACTATATCAAGAGATATAAGAGAGCTTGATTTAATTAAGATAACCACGCCGAGCGGCAAGTACAAATATACCGTCGGCGCTCATTCCGCGCACGCCAATTCAAAGAAAAATCATATCGGCAACGCGGTAATTCACGCGATAAATTCTATTGAGTACGGTCAGAATATCATCGTTATAAAAACGCTCCCGGGTATGTCCGACGCGGTTGCGATCGACATAGACAGAACGTCCGTGCCCGAGATCCTCGGCTGTATTGCGGGAGATGATACGGTTTTCGTTGCTACTCGCGATACACAGTCCGCGGAGCAGATATGCGCAAGGCTCAAGGATCTTTTGGGTCAAAGATGATATTATGCTTCAGAATTTACACATCGAAAATATTGCGGTCGTAAAGCGGGCGGATATTGATTTTTCGCCGGGGTTTACTGCGATCACGGGCGAAACGGGCGCGGGAAAGTCCGTGATCATTGATTGCCTGAGCCTTATCTCGGGTGAGAAGATCTCGCGGGATTCTATTCGCTACGGAGAGGCTCAAGGCGTGATCGAAGCAGTATTCTGCGATCTTTCGCAGGGCGTTAAAGATATGCTTCTCGATGCGGATATCGAATGCGACGACCAGATTATTATAAGATACACGATGGACACAAATGGAAAGTCGGTAGCGAGGGTAAACGGAAAGAGCGTTACAAAGACCTTTATGCGCAATATTGGCCGCAGGCTCGTCTCGGTTTCGGGACAGGAGGACGGTCGCGCGCTTTACGACACCGACGCGTACATACCCATGCTTGATTCCTATATTGGCGACGACGGACTTTTGTCCTCGTACTCTGGGGTTTACTCTGAAATTTGCGTTCTCAAATCCAAGCTTCAAAAGCTTGTGCTTGACGATGCGGCAGTTGCGCGTGAGCGCGATATGCTTACCTTTCAGATAAAGGACATTGATGCAAAGAAGCTGAAGGTTGGCGAGGAAGAAAAGCTCCTTGAGGAAAGACTTCTGCTTCAGAATTCCGAGAAGATACAAAAGCAGGTCGGCTTTGCCTATAAAGCACTCAAGGGCGCGGAAAAGGGAAACGCGGCGCTTCTTCTGTCAAGATCTGCGAGCGCCATCTCGACTCTTTCAGACGTTATCCCCGCGCTTTCGGAATATGCCGATAAGCTTACCGAGATGAGCTACGAGATAGACGATATTGCCGAGAGCGTTCTTGAATATCTCGACGATTCGGGCGTTGATCCCACGGCGAGAATTGACGAGATCGAAACGAGGCTTGAGGCGATAGCGGGACTTCGCCGCCGTTACGGCGATAGCATAGAAGCCGTTCTTGATTTCAGAAAAAAGGCAAAAGAACGACTCGATGAGTTGGAAAATATTGAGAGCCTGTCAGGCGAATACGAGGAGAAAATAAAGCTTCTCGAGAAAAAGGCGAGAGAGCTTGCCGCGACCGTTACGGAGAAGAGAAGGGTAGCGGCCGTCGAGGCAGCTGCCAAGGTTCTTGAGGTGCTGAATTTCCTTGATATGAAGGGAGTTCAGTTCGAGATCAGGGTTTTGCCTGCTGAACTCAATCAATACGGAGCTGATGCGGTAGACTTTATGATAGCCACAAATCCCGGCGAGGAAATGTCCCGAATGGACGAGATCGTCTCGGGCGGTGAAATGTCGAGAATCACTCTCGCGCTTCGCAGCGTGCTCAACGAAAAGGACGGTATCGGTTGCGCGGTTTACGACGAGATCGATACGGGAATTTCGGGCAAGACGTCAAGAAAGATCGGCATAAAGCTTAAGGAAATATCGAGAACCGCGCAGGTCATCTCGGTTACCCATTCGGCGCAGATAGCCACGCTTGCCGACAATCATTATCTTATCAGCAAGGAAAATATCGACGGCAGAGCCGAGACACAGGTGAAGCTTCTGTCGTACGAGGAAAGAGTCGAGGAGGCGGCAAGAATTCTCGGCGGGATCAATATCACCGACGCGCAGAGGCAGGCAGCGGTGGATATGCTCAAAAAATAATTTCAAATCTATTGATTTGAACCAAAATTTGTGATATAATACACTTCGGCTTTTAAGCCGAACAGAGGTAATTTATAAAAACGGAGATATATAAATGCTTACAATTAAAAGAAAAATCGCCGAAAAGATATATGACGAGGTTGTAAAGATCAACCCCGCGGCAGAAATTTCGGCAGAGGATATTGCGGAAATGCTTGAATATCCGCCCGACACGACCATGGGAGACCTGGCGTTTCCTTGCTTTAAGCTCTCCCGCGCGCTTCGTCGCTCACCTGTGCAGATCGCATCTGCTATCAGCGAGAGCCTTGCGTGCGATTGCATAGAGAAGGCTGAGGCGGTAAACGGATATCTTAATATCAGAATTTCCAACAAATATTTGGGAGATAACGTTCTTTCCGAAATCATCGAGAAGAAGGAAGCCTACGGCGCGCCCGTATCTATGGGTGAGGGAAAGACGGTCGTTCTCGACTATTCCTCGCCTAACGTTGCGAAGCCCTTCCATATCGGACACCTCGGCACGACGGTTATCGGTCACGCGCTTAAGAAGCTCCACGAATTTGCGGGCTATAAGTGTATCGGCATAAACTACCTCGGCGACTGGGGAACACAGTTCGGCAAGCTCATCGTGGCTTACAGACTCTGGGGTAATAAGGAGCAGATCGAAGAAGGCGGAATTGATAAGCTCGTTGAGCTTTACGTTCGTATCAACAATGCTATCAAGGGCGACGAGGAAAAGGGAATTTCTCCGCGCGATGACCTCGCTCAGCAGGCAAGAGATGAGTTCAAGAAGATGGAGATCGGCGACGAGGAAAATATCGCGCTCTGGAAATGGTTCGTTAAGATAAGCCTTGACGAGTATGAGAAAACCTACAAGCAGCTCGGCATTGAATTCGACAGCTACAAGGGCGAGAGCTTCTATACCGATAAGATGCCCGCGCAGGTTGAAAAGCTTCGCGAGCTTGGCCTTATGAAGATAGACGACGGCGCGTCCATCGTTGACCTCGAGGAATACGGTATGCCTCCTTGTCTTATTTTGAAGCGCGACGGCTCGACTCTTTACCCTACGCGTGATATCGCGGCGGCGGTTTACAGAAAAGAGCATTATAACTTCGATAAGTGCATTTACGTAACCAGCACACAGCAGATCCTTCACTTCAAGCAGTGGTTCAAGGTGGTTGAGCTTATGGGCTATGATTGGTACGAGGGGCTCGTTCACGTTCCTTACGGCACGGTTTCGCTCAACGGAGAGAAGCTTGCGACAAGAACCGGTAACGTTGTTCTGCTCAAAGATCTGTTCGGCCTTGCGATCGAGAAGGTTACGTCCATTATGGAAGAAAAGAATCCCGACCTCAAGGGTAGGGGAGACATCGCCGAGGCTGTTGGCGTTGGCGCTATCGTGTTCTACTATCTTACAAACAACAGAATCAAGGACATCAACTTCGTGCTTGAGGAAGCCCTCAGCTTCGACGGAAACACAGGCCCTTACGTTCAGTATACCTATGCGAGAGCTTGCTCACTGCTTGAAAAGGCGGGCAAGGTTGAGTACAAGGATATTAAGATCACCTGCGACGAGGAAGCAGAGCTTTTGAAAACGCTTTCACAGTTCGAGGAAAAGGTAAGAGTCGCTATTCGTGACTACGAGCCCTCGGTTATCGCAAGATATATTCTTGATATTTCGGCGTCCTTCAATAAGTTCTATCATTCCTGCCAGATACTTTCCGCATCTGACGAGAGTGTGAAGGCGACTCGCGTGATGCTCACGGAGGCGACGAAGCACGTGCTTGGCTCGGCGTTTGAGCTTATCTGCTTGAAGAAAACCGAAAGAATTTAATTAAATATAGAAATACAGACAATAATATTTTTGGAGGATCATAAAAATGAGTGGACATAGCAAATGGGCCAACATAAAGCATAAAAAGGAAAAGACCGACGCGCAGAGAGCCAAGGTGTTTACAAAGATCGGTAAGGAGATCACTATCGCGGTAAAAGAGGGCGGCGGAGATCCTAACTCCAACGCGAAGCTCCGCGACCTTATCGCAAAGGCAAAATCCAACAACGTTCCCAACGATAACATCGAGAGAACCATCAAGAAGGCGATGGGCGGCACGGGCGAGAACTACGAAGAGGTCGTGTACGAGGGCTACGGCCCCGCAGGTGTTGCGGTCATCGTTAAGGCGACCACCGACAACAGAAACAGAACCGCGGGCA
>CAZMKU010000017.1:0-21965 GCA_964567085.1 uncultured Clostridium sp. | reverse complement strand
AACCTGTATGTAAAAGTACGGGTCTTTTTTGTTTTCTCCCCCGCGCTTCGTGCCAAGATGGCACGAGGTTGACCTCGGCTCAAAGTGAGCCGAAGTGAGAAATTACCACCCGAAAAACACGGCGGCAGTATCGTCGGATATATGGTAAGGAGCTCATAAGAATAGTTATCTGAAGACACAAAAAGGGTGAGCCGAAGCTCACCCCTTAAGTATTTAATTTGTATTATTCCACAACCTCAAATGAGTCCTTATCAAGACCGCAAACAGGACATACCCAATCCTCGGGGAGATCCTCCCAAGCCGTGCCGGGGGCAATACCGTTATCGGGATCTCCGAGTGCGGGGTCGTATTCGTAAGAGCAGGGGCAAACGTATTTCATAATCGTAAATTCCTTTCGTGTTTTGGTTTATTGTTGCCGCGGAAAATGGGTTTGAGACGCGGCAAATTGTTTTTGTAAATTCAGAGGGGAAGGGCGGAATTGCACCACCGTTCAATACCGCTTGGCTTCTCCGTGCAGGGCGGGGGGGTTCTCCCGCCGATTTTTTGATCAGGCGCCATCGTAACGGCGGCAGCAAGCTGCCGCCCTACGACCATGCGATAATTTATTATTTACCGAAATATCTTTCAAGAAGACCTTCGAAAGCCTTGCCGTGTCTTGCTTCGTCGCGAGCCATTTCGTGAACTGTATCGTGGATAGCGTCGAGGTTAAGCTCCTTTGCCATCTTTGCGAGCTCGAACTTACCGAGTGTTGCGCCGTTTTCGGCTTCAACTCTCATCTCGAGGTTCTTCTTTGTGGAGTCGGTAACAACTTCGCCTAGGAGCTCGGCAAACTTTGCCGCGTGTTCAGCTTCTTCATAAGCTGCCTTTTCCCAGTAAAGACCGATCTCGGGGTAGCCCTCTCTATGAGCAACTCTTGCCATAGCAAGATACATACCTACCTCTGTGCATTCGCCCATAAAGTTAGCGCGAAGGCCTTCCATAATTGCTTCGGGAGCGCCCTGAGCTACGCCAACCACGTGTTCAGCGGCCCAAACTCTTTCTTCTTCGCGAACTTCGTTGAACTTATTGGAGGGAACCTTGCACTGGGGGCACTTTTCGGGAGCAGAATCGCCCTCGTGAACGTAACCGCAAACAGAACATACAAACTTTTTCATAACTTAAATCTCCTTTTGATGTGTAATATTTTAATTGATTTTATTTATAAACCCGACGATGTCGGAGGCTGACAAATTTTCATTATTTATCATTCCGATCGTTATTTTGTCGAGATTATCCGTGAGTTTTTTGTTGATCGCGCCAAAGGCGATATGCACCTTGCAGCAGCTCTTTTTGGGATTTCTCGTGCAATCGTAATCGCATTCAAGACACTTGGATATGAGCATTTCGCCATCGATCGCCTCAATTATCTCGAGCAGGCTTAATCCGTCTGCGTCGCGGTCGAGCTCGTAGCCGCCGTACGCGCCCTTGTATGAACGAACGATCCCTTTTTCGCAAAGCTTTCTTAAAATCTTCAAGGCGAACTTCTGGGGAATGCAGGCCATCTCCGAAATGGCGGGCGCCCCCGTTTTTTCTTTATTGCTGTCAAGCACTATACATATCCTTACGGCATAATCGGCTTCTTGCGTTATTCTCATAGCGTTTTCACCTTTCCGCTGTGCTGGATTTTCAATGTCTACCTTTTTGGTACACATTGATTATAGCACATATATTTTGTCTTGTCAATACCTTTTTTAAAAATTTTTTTAGATTTAGGGGAATTTTTTGGTCACGTATTATTTCGCCCTGCGGTTCATATAAATTATATGTAAAATTGTAAGGGAGTGATGACGATAAATACTTTATATCAAAAGGAAAAAGCAGAGAACGGTATAGATTTTGAGAAAATCGGTCTTCGTCTTGACGAGGTTGAGAAATCGAGAAAAAAGCACGGCGAGAACGTCCTGCCGAGGGCGAGGCGCGAGAGCTTTATAAAAAAATTTTTAGGGAACCTCGGAGATCCGATAATAAGGATCCTGCTTTTCGCGCTTCTGATAGATCTTATCTTTGTGTTCCGCGACGGAAATATTTTCGAGAGCATCGGAATTGCCATATCGGTCCTGCTTGCGACCTTTATTTCCACTATGTCGGAGTATAGCTCGGAGAGCGCGTTTTCGGAGCTGTCAAAATATGAAAATAAGTCTGTGTGCCGAGTTGTTCGCGACGGAAAAATATGTGAGGTAAAATATCACGAGGTCGTGGTGGGCGACGCGCTTATTCTGTCCTCGGGCGAGCAGATCGCGGCGGACGGCAGGCTCATTTGGGGGCGTCTTTCTCTTGACCAATCGTCAATGACGGGCGAGAGCGGGGAAATAGAAAAGCTCCCCGAGCCGACGCTTCGGGACACCTCGCCGTCGTCGAAAAATTACGTTCACAGGGGTTGTCTTATCGTGTCGGGCGAGGGAGTCGTCGAGGTTATGGCGGTTGGCGAGAAAACGATGCTCGGCGGAATTTCTCGGGAAATTCAGTCGGGAACGAGGGAGAGTCCGCTTAAAATCAGACTCACAAAGCTCGCAAAGCAAATAAGCGTTATAGGGTATATCGCGGCGATACTCGTGGGAGTTTTCTTCCTTTTCAACGAATTCGTTATGGATTCCGCGTTTGATATGGATATTATAAAATACAAGCTGACAAGCCTTGATTACGTGCTGAAAAATCTGCTCGAGGCGTTCACTCTGGCGCTTACTATAGTCGTGGTCGCCGTGCCCGAGGGGCTGCCCATGATGATCGCGGTCGTGCTGTCGTCTAACGTAAAAAGAATGGTTCGGGATAACGTGCTGGTCAAAAAGCCCGTCGGAATTGAGGCGGCGGGAAGTATGAATATTCTCTTTACCGATAAGACGGGAACGCTCACCGAGGGGAGAATGTCACTTGACGAGGTCATCTTGCCTGACGTGAAGCTGGGCGCGGGTGAGTTATCTGCGCTCGGGCGGGATATGTACGAGCATTTTGTGTTGAACGCGCGCTTTAATACTCAATCAAGGGCGGGCAAGAACGCCTACGGCCGCGCGGATGCTTTGGGCGGAAATGCTACTGACAGAGCCCTGCTTTCCGCGGTGATCGATGGCGCGGAGGCGCACCGAGGGGTTAGCGAAATTTTTAAAATGCCGTTTTCGAGCGAGAAAAAATATTCCTTTTGCAAGATAAGGCGCGGCGGCAGGGAGGCGATATACGTAAAGGGCGCGGCGGAGGTGCTTAAGAATAAAATAAAGCGCGAGCTTGATTCGCTCGGCAATGCAAAAGCCTTTGACCGCGCATGGTTTGAGAGAACGGTGTCCGCGCTCGCGGGCGAGGGCAAGCGAGTTATAATCATTGGAGTTTGCGACGGTAATTATACGTATGGGGAGCTTGAGCGCGGAAGCTTTAATATGAGCTTGCTTTTCGTCGTTACTCTCCGCGACAAAATCCGCGCGCAGGCTCGGGATTCCGTCGGGAGACTTACACGCGCGGGGATAAAATGTGTTATGATCACGGGAGATAGCCGCGACACCGCGCGGAGTATTGCCCGCGAGTGCGGAATTATAAATAAGTCGCAGGATCTCGTGCTTGAAAGCTCTGAAATGGCGAAAATGTCGGATATGGCGCTCAAGGAGGCGCTGCCACGGTTAGCGGTCGTCGCGAGGGCGCTCCCCGCGGACAAAAGTCGACTCGTACGGCTTGCCGAGGAGCTTGATTTGGTGTGCGGTATGACGGGCGACGGAATAAACGACGCTCCCGCCCTGCGGCTTGCGGACGTTGGCTTTGCTATGGGTGACGGTACGCAGGTAGCGAAGGACGCGGGGGATATCATCATACTTGACAACAATTTGAAATCCATCGTCAACGCGGTCAAGCACGGCAGAAACATATTCAAAAGCATACGAAAATTTATTACTCTCCAGCTTATGATGAATTTTTGCGCGGTCGGAGTGTGCTTGCTTTGCCCCCTGCTTAAAATCGACAATCCCGTGACCGTCGTGCAGATGCTCTGGATAAATATAATTATGGACACTTTGGGCGGTCTCGCTTTTGCGGGCGAGTGGGCGAGGGAGTCGGTCATGACCGAGAAGCCCAAGCGCCGCGACGAGAAAATTCTCAATGGCTATATGCTTAATCAAATCGCGGTAACGGGCGGATTTACGGTGTTTCTTTGTATTTTGTTTTTAAAGAACCCGAAATTCACAAGCTTTTTCAGATATGCCCCCGATAATATTTATTTGATGACGGCGTTTTTCGCGCTCTTTATTTTTATGGCGGTCATAAATTGCTTTGGCGCGAGAGTGGATAGACTGAAGCTCTTTTCGGGACTGTCAAAGAATAAGGGGTTCATTTTCATAATGGCGCTGATACTGATAATTCAGATAATTTTTATTTACGTAGGCGGAACGGTGCTTCGAACCGCGCCCCTGACTTGGCGGGAGCTTGCATTTACTGCCCTCGTGGCGTTGTCGGTAATTCCGTTTGAGCTTTTGCGAAAGCTGCTCTGGCGGCTTATTTTCGGCAAAAAAGGATATTGAACAGTAACGGCTCGCCCAAGATTGAGGCGAGCCGTTGCTATATATAATATATATTAAAGTATATATTGACAAAAGCGCGGATTTTTGATAAAATATAAGTATAAAATGGAGTACTGTACGATGGAGGTAATCCCAATGAATAATATGACAAACAAAGAGCGGTTTATTGAAATTTACACGAGCAAGATAAAGAGAGAAGGCGCGGACAAGCTGCTTGCCTATCTTTCGGGCGAGGGCTGCGATTTCTTTACTGCTCCCGCGAGCACGAGATTTCACGGAAATTACGAGGGCGGACTTCTCGAGCATAGCCTGAATGTTTACGATTGCCTTTGCGACATAATGAAGAGACCGAGAATAAAGGAGATCTACGGCGTTGAATACAGCGACGAGAGTATTGCTATCGCGGCGCTTCTTCACGATATCTGCAAGACAAACTTTTATAAGGTAAGCTTCCGCAACGCCAAGAACCCTGAGGGCAGGTGGGAAAGCGTGCCGTTCTACACGATAGAGGATAACCTTCCTTACGGCCACGGCGAAAAATCGGTTTATATCGCGTCGGGATATATGAAGCTTACGCGTGACGAGGCGTTTGCCATCCGTTATCATATGGGCTTCTCCTCGACCGACGATCCCGGTAACGTAGGCAGAGCTATGGAAATGTTCCCGCTTGCGTTCTTCCTGCATTGCGCGGACTCCGAGGCGGCTTACTATATGGAAGAAACAAGAAAATAAAAAAATTATATATACAGATTGGAGAAAAAATTATGGCAACACCTCATAACATTGCAAAGCCCGAGGATATAGCAAAAACAGTCCTTATGCCGGGCGACCCCCTTCGTTCGAAGTTTATCGCGGATAACTTCCTTGAAAACCCCGTGCTTTTCAATAACGTACGCGGTATTCAGGGCTATACGGGTACGTACAAGGGAACTCGCGTTTCCGTAATGGCGAGCGGTATGGGTATGCCCTCTATGGGTATTTACAGCTACGAGCTTTTCAATTTCTTTGGCGTTGAAAATATCATCAGAATCGGCTCGGTTGGCGCTATGAGAGAGGATATTAAGGTTCGTGAGATCATTATCGGTATGGGCGCTTGCTCGGACTCAAACTATGATGCGCAGTTTATGCTCCCCGGTAAATTTGCTCCTATCGCTGACTACACGCTTCTTTCGACCGCGGTTGAGGAGGCAAAGAAGCTCGGCGCGACCTACCACGTAGGAAATATTCTTTCCTCCGACGTGTTCTACGACGATTCGGGCGAGCAGAATAAGAGATGGCACAGAATGGGTGTTCTCGGCTGTGAAATGGAGGCTGCGGCGCTTTATATGAACGCGGCGAGAGCGGGCAAGAGAGGTCTCGCTATCTGCACGGTTTCCAACAACCTTGTAACGGGCGAGCAGATCTCTGCAAACGATATTCAGACGACGTTTACGGAAATGATGGAAGTAGCGCTCAACACCGCAGTTGCTATGGATAAGCTTTGATTTGAAAATATGAAGGATTTTGACAGAAAAAATTTAGTTGATATAGCGGTAGCGGCGTCCGAGAACGCGTACTCGCCCTATTCGAATTTCTGTGTCGGCGCGGCACTGCTTTGCTCGGACGGAGAGATAATCGCAGGCGCGAACGTGGAAAATTCCTCGTACGGCGGCGCTATCTGCGCTGAACGTACGGCGTTTTGCTCTGCGGTAGCGAAGGGGAAGCGTGATTTTTCGGCAATCGCCATCGTCGGGCACAGACGCGGTGAGAGAATCGTGGATTTCTGCTCGCCCTGCGGCATCTGCCGTCAGTTTATGAGCGAGCTTACAGACAAGGACTTTTTGATCCTTCTCTATGACGGCAAGGAGATCCGCGAATATACTATGGCAGAGCTTTTGCCCTTGGCTTTTGATAAGAGCCTGATTTAAAGAAAAGCAGGCGAGCCTTGGGCTCGCCTGAAACAAAATCAGTTTTGCTTTTGCACGCTCTTGTATTCGTCGTAAAATCTGTAATAAGGGCAGCTTTTTGTGTTCCCGCCGAGGAAATCAAGCATTTCGTCCTCGTCGAGAGAGACCGTGCAGACGTTCTCGCCGTATTCCTCGTCGTAATCGAAGAATTCACAGCTTTCGCAGCTTGTAACGTTTTTAATTTTTGACATATTAACACCTCAAATGATTCTTATATTTGAATTATAGCAAAAAACCGCCGCCAAGTCAAGCGGAATTTCAGGAAGGAGAGTATACGTATGAATGAAAACAAAAAAATAAAGGTCAGCGTCCTGCGGCTTCTCGCCTTCTCGCTTGTTTTGTGTCTTGTGACGGTTGCGGTGTTTGCCGTATCCGAGGTGATTTTTGAGAGGCTGTCAAGAAAGGTCGATGCTACGAGTGATGACACAAAAAATACGCGTTGGCTGATGGAGCACGCTGAAAATCTTATGCTCCTTCCGATCATAGCGGCGGTGAGCGGTCTGTTTTACAGGAAAAATGCCGACGATAGGATCAACGCGCTATACCACAGAGAAAAGAAATATCAGCTCCTGATACTTCTGGCGTTTTTGTATCTGGTATTTTTGCCGTATTATATCAGTCAGAATATTGCGGGTGATATGACCGTATTTGAAGCCTTGGGAGATAAGGCCCTGTGGTTTGCGACACAGTTTATTCCCATATTGGCGCTTATAATGTATCAGTCGGACAGACAAAACAAGTGTACGGAACAGTTAAATGAAATTGACGGATAAGAAGAAAATGAAGAATGAGATAATAATAGCGCTGGCTCTTACGCTGTGCCTTTGCGCTTCGGGATGCGCGGAGAGGGGCCCGGGAGATGAGCTTATCGAGCGCGAATCCGAGACGGAATTTACGCCGACGCCGGACGTTGACGTGGATGCCGACCTGCTTAAAAAATATCAGACGCACAAGGAAAATGCGCCCTTGGCGTTCAAATCAAATAGCGAAAATCCCGCGTCGGACTTCGAATACTCTGATGTCGACGGCGGACTTCAGATAGATAAATATATTGGTGAGGGCGACATTGTCGTCATTCCCGATACGATCGACGGCAAGGCGGTGGTATCGCTTGCGGCGAGCGGCTTTTCGGGGCAGTCCGTTCGCGCGGTATATATTCCCGATAGTGTAAAAACCATAAAAAAGGGAGCGTTTGAGGGCTGTACGAGTCTTTCAACCCTGCGAGTTCCGTTCGTTGGCGACGGCGAGGGAGACGATAACGGCGGCGTTATCTTCGGCGCGGATGATTACGTTAGTAACGGTCTTAAAATTCCGGGCTCGCTTAAGATGCTCATCGTGGGCGAGGGAGAGACCGAGGTGGCGTCGAATTCGCTTTCCTACTTCAAGAGCCTTGAGGCGATCATTCTGCCGCAGAGCTTGCAGAAGATAGGGCAGTTTGCATTTAACGAGTGCCGCTCGCTCGTTTACGTTGATTTTGGCGGTACAAGGAGCATCGAGGAATACGCGTTTTTGTCGTGTGAATCGCTTATCTCGCTTGAAATTCCCGACAGTGTGGAGGAAATTTCGCTCGGCGCGTTTATGCAGTGCGATTCCCTAAAATATATTTCGGTGTCATTCGTTGGCGGCTCGAAAGCTCAGAATCAGTATATAGGCTACATTTTCGGCGCGGAGGAACGCGCGTGGAACGAGAGCTTCGTCCCCGCGGCGCTTTCCTATATAACGGTGCGCGGCGAAAGCGTGCCCGATATGGCGTTCGAGGGGTGCCGTCATCTTATCGAGGTTACTCTTGCCGAGGGAGTCAAGACCGTGGGTGAGAGAGCCTTCTCGAATTGCAAGTCGATGCAGAGCGTAATTTTTGCGGATTCTGTCGAGAGCATCGGCGCTGACGCGTTTGCGAATTGCTATACGCTTGAAAAAATTGAATTCGGGAGCAGCTCTGCGCTCAATACAATAGGAATGCAGGCGTTTATGAATTGCAGCTCCTTGGCAAAGGCAATTCTGCCGACGGGTATCGTTGAGCTTCCCGCGGGCGTATTTACGGGCTGCAAGAGTCTCAAATCAGTTGAGTGCGTAAGCGTAACGGAGGTCAATACAAACGCCTTTTACGGTTGCTCGGCTCTTGAGACGGCAAAGGGAATAGAGGAGAGCGGAGTTGCACAGACGGGCAATTCGGCGCTGCTTGAAATATTGAAGTAATAAAGGAGAAAATTATGTCAAGCTACAAAATAGATACAAAATGTATTCAGTCGGGCTATGAGCCAAAAAACGGAGAGCCGCGCGTTCTCCCCATTTATCAGAGCACAACGTACAGATATACGGATGCGGATAATCTCGGCGACCTTTTCGATCTCAAGGTTGACGGCCATATGTATTCGAGAATTTCCAATCCCACCTTGGCGGCGGTTGAAGCGAAGATCGCTGACCTCGAGGGCGGTACGGGCGCTATGCTCGTTTCCTCGGGTCAGGCGGCAAATCTCTGCGCTATTCTTAACATCACGTCGGCAGGGCAGAATATTATCGCGCTCTCCGAGATCTACGGCGGTACGGTAAATCTTTTTGCGGTGAGCCTCAAGAAGCTTGGAATTGACGTAAGATTCGTAACGAGCGATATGACCGACGAGGAGATCGCAAAAAAAATTGACGGAAACACAAGACTTTTCTTTGGCGAGACGATCGCAAACCCCGCGCTTAAGGTTCTTGACATTGAGAGATTTGCAGGTCTTGCGCATAAGCACCATATTCCGCTTGTGGTTGATAACACGTTCCCCACACCCGTGCTTTGCCGTCCCTTTGAATTCGGCGCGGATATCGTGACTCATTCCACGACGAAGTATCTTGACGGACACGCGACGGTCGTTGGCGGTATCGTCGTTGACGGCGGTAAGTTCGACTGGTCGGTTGACGGCAAGTACCCCGAGCTTACTACTCCCGACGCGTCCTATCACGGCGTAACCTACACGGAGCAGTTCGGTAATTCCGTAGCGTATATCACGAAGGCGAGAGTTCAGCTTCTTCGCGATTTCGGCTTTACGATGAGTCCTATGGCGGCGTTTATCTTAAATCTCGGCACGGAAACTCTGGCTCTTCGTATGGAAAAGCATTCCTCGAACGCGCTCAAGGTTGCGCGGTTCTTGAAGAATAATGAAAACGTTGCTTGGGTAAGCTATCCCGGGCTTGAGGGCGACAGTCAGCACGAGCTTGCAATGAAATATTTGCCGAACGGCGCGTGCGGTGTGATCTCCTTTGGCGTAAAGGGCGGTCGCGCGGCAGCCGTTAAGTTTATGAATTCGCTGAAGCTCGCGAAGATCGTGGTTCACGTAGCGGACGCGAGAACCTGCGTGCTTCATCCCGCGAGCACTACGCATCGTCAGCTCACCGACGAGCAGCTTGTAGCCAGCGGAGTTCTTCCCGAGGGCGTAAGACTTTCCGTGGGAATAGAAAACCCCGACGACATTATTGCCGACATAGAACAGGCTTTTAATAATTGATCATAAGGAGGCATAAGAATGCCTATTAAAATACCGAATCTTCTTCCCGCGACGGGCACGTTGCTCGAGGAAAATATATTCGTAATGACCGAGACCCGCGCTATTACGCAGGATATAAGACCGCTTCACATTCTGATGCTCAATCTTATGCCCACCAAAATTGTGACCGAAACACAGATTGCGCGTCTTATCGGCAACAGTCCGCTTCAGGTGGAGCTTGAGCTTCTTCAGACCGCGACTCATAAATCCAAGCACACCTCCGAGGAGCATATGCTCGCGTTCTACAAGACATTCCCCGAGGTCAGGGATAAGAGATACGACGGACTTATCATTACGGGCGCGCCTGTGGAAAGCCTTGAGTTTGAGGATGTCGAATATTGGGATGAGCTTTGCGAGATAATGGAGTGGAGTAAGACTCACGTAACGTCGACCCTGCATATTTGCTGGGGCGCGCAGGCGGGACTTTATTATCATTATGGCATAAAAAAGATACCGCTCGAAAAGAAGCTCTTCGGCGTATTTCCTCATACGGCTGACCATAAAAAGTCCATGCTTTTCCGCGGCTTTGACGACGTGTTTATGGTTCCTCATTCAAGACATACGACCTGTTGCCGCGAGGATATTGAAAAAATCGAGGGGCTCAAGATCGTCGCTTCGTCCGAGGAAGCGGGAGTTTACGCGTGTATGACGAAGCGCGGCAGACAGATATTCGTGACGGGACATTCCGAGTATGACGCCGATACCTTGAAGAAGGAATACGAGAGAGACCGCGCGCTGGGACTTCCTATTGATATACCGAAAAATTATTTCCCCGATGATGACGATACGCGTGAGCCGCAGGTAACGTGGCGCTCGAGCGCGAATCTTATGTATTATAATTGGCTCAATTATTTCGTTTATCAGACAACACCTTATAATATTGATGACATCAGTTAAGGTATAGCCTTGCGAGGCATTGCTTGGCAAAAGATAAAAAATATACTGCCGAGAGGCTGTCGTGCAAAAATAATTTGCGCCGCCTTGCGCGGAGGAATGGATTTTTATGAGAAAAAAGCATATAATATTATTCTGTGTGTTTCTTTGCTTGTCTGCCGCGTGTGGATTTATAGCGAGCTTTGCAAGCGATGAACCGCTTGACGTGTGGGAGCAGCCGCAATATGTGGAAAAGCAAACTGTTCCCGACGACACGTATAGCGGAACGCTTCAATACGTGGAAAATGCCGACGGAACGGTGACCGTCTCGTACGTTTATCAGGGTGAGCAGAAGACCTATACAGTGCCGAATGACCCCATTTACACAAGCGGCGGCTTTTTGGGAACTGACGACTTGGGCCGCTCACTTTATGATTCCGATACGGTGGGAGTTATAGGGGAGAACGGCGAGCATTACGTTGGACTTTTCTATTTTTTGTGGATGGGCCAGCACGGAGATCCGGGCGTGTATGATCTTACGAAAATACAGCATCTGTATGGGCTTGACGCCTTGAACGCGAACTACGTTGATCCCCTGACGGGGAATCGGATCTACGGCGAGATAGGTCAGTTTCACTGGTGGGCAGAGCCGCTTTACGGCTATTATTATTCCTCTGACGAGTGGGTGATGAGAAAGCACGTTGAGCTTCTCACCAATGCGGGAGTTGACTTTTTATATATCGACGCGACGAACGGATATACTTATACGGAAAACGCGCTCAAGCTTATGGCGATCCTTCACGAATATAACGAGATGGGATATAACGCGCCCAAGGTCGTTTTTTACACAAATACAAATTCTGCCCAGACTATAAAGCAGCTGTATATAACGATCTACAGAAAGAATCTGTATTCCGACACGTGGCTTTACATTGACGGCAAGCCTTGTGTTATCGGCAATTCGAGTGAAGTGACTAACGAGACCTTAAAGGAATTCTTTACGTATAAGGAAGCGCAGTGGCCCGACGATAAGACCATGAATACGAACGCGTGGCCCTGGATGGATTTCGAGTGGCCGCAGAGAGTGTTTACCGACGCCGAGGGGAACAGAAGCGCGATAAGCGTATCGGTTGCCCAGCATTGCGGATCGGTGGCGTTCAGCGATTCGGCGTATTACTTTACTTCTGCGACCGAAAACAACAGAGGTCGAAGCTATCGTGACGGTCAGTCATATTGGATGTACAGAACCAAATACGATGCGGATAACAGTCTTACAAATTACGGCTACAATTTCCAAGCCCAATGGGATTACGCCATAAAGCAGGATGTCCCATACGTTTTGGTTACGGGCTGGAATGAGTGGATAGCGCAGAGACAGGACGGTGCGGTTCATCGCGGCGATGCTAACAAGGTGATGTTTGTTGACACGGCGTCAGCGGAATTCAGCCGAGACATTGAAATGATGCGCGGCGGATATTTCGATAACTACTATATGCAGCTCGTCTATAATATCCAGAGACTGAAGGGGACTGCGCCCATAATCATTCAGGACGCAAGGAAGCCCATAAATATCACGGGCAGCTTTGACCAATGGGATAGCGTCGCGGTTGAGTATACTGACCCGCAAAACGATACGGCCGACCGCAGTAATTCGGGATTTGGCAGTACATATTACAGAGATACCTCGGGAAGAAATGATATTGTCACCGCTAGGGTTACGAACGATACGGGGAGCGTGTATTTTTACGTTCAGACCGCGCAGTATATAAAAAAATATGACGGCAATTCGTCGTGGATGCAGCTGTATCTTAATACCGATCAGAATTCCGACACGGGCTGGTACGGATATGATTACATCGTAAACTACGCCGCGCAGCAGGACCTTGTGACGACCGTAGCGAGATATAACGGAGAGAATAATACGTATAGCTTCGTTGAGATCGGTGACGTTAATTACACCGTTTCGGGTAACGAGATGATGATAGAGGTTCCGCTTGATATGCTCGGCATAAAGAATTATAACGGAATTTGCATCGAGTTCAAGTGGTTTGACGCGGATTCGGGCGTATACGTTGACGAGATGGAGGATTTCTATACGTACGGAGACGCCGCGCCTCTTGGCAGACTCAACTACGTTTATCAGAACTGTCTCGCCGAGGACGTGAGCTCACTTGAGCCCAATATCCCCGGTATGACCGAGGAGGAGACCGACACCTCCGGGGATGGCGGTGGTGAGACCGAAAGCAATTCCGAGGCACCTACGGATAGTGACGACACAACGCAAGGAAACACGGAGACCAATAATCCCGAGACTGTATCGGGCGACGAGAGTGTCAGTGAAATTCCGAGGGGTACGCGAAGCTGTGGCGCGAGTGTTACAAGCACGAGCGTTATTGCGACCGTGATACTTACTGGATTCTTTATAAACAAAAAACGAAAACGCAAATAAAATAAAGCAGGCAGAAAGCTAAAAGCTTTCTGCCTGCTTTGTATTTTACATTAAGTAGATTGGGAGATCGTCGCCGATCTTAACCTTATCAAAATTTGTGTTTTCCTTGTGACCGATTACGGCTTCAACTGTTTCGGGAGCGATGTTCGAGATAACCGCTTCCTTTACCGCGGGCTCAGTCTTGGGAGCTGCGGGCTTCTTCGCTGCAGGCTTCTTTGCCGCGGCGGTTGTTGAGGGCTTCTTTGCGGGAGCTTTGGGGGCTGCGGCGGTTGTTGCCACAAGCTCGGGGGCGATGTTTTCTTCGGTCGTGTCAACCTTTGCTACTCTTTTTGTGATGCTGTCCTTACCTATCGGCATATTTCATAACCTCCTGTGCCATTTCCATATATTCACCGGCTGCGCGGCTTGTTTTCTTGTAAGCCATAACGGGCTTGCTGTTGTCCTGTGACCATTCGACGGTGCTGTCGATTCTGATAATTGTGTTAAAGAGGCGAACGTTGTCGAGCGAGGAAAGAGTTTCAATTGTTTGCTTGAAGTAATTTTTGCGCTCACTCGCCTTTGTAACCGCGATTCCCATAAGCTCGAGGCTCGGGGAGATGAGCTTTACGTTCTCGTAGAATTCAAACATATTTGCAAGTCCGAAAAGTCCCCAAGGAGACGCTTCAACGGGAATTACGATGAAGTCGGACGCGCACATAATGTTAGTAACCCAAGAGCCGAGAGTCGGGGGGGAGTCGATGAGTATGTAGTCGTAAGCTCCCGATTCGCGGATCCTCGCAAGGCATCTTTTCAAAATAAGCTCTCTCTGCATTTTGGTAAAGAGCTGAAGCTCGATGCTGCTCATAAGAGTTGACGAGGGGATTATGTCAAGTCCTTCGTAATCCGTATGCGCGATAAAATCAGTAAGGTCCTTGCCTTCAAGCACGGCGGTGTAGATATTGTTGCCGTTCTTTGCAAAGTCGAGGGATTTTTCGTCGTCAAAGAAGGAAAGCGTTAAGTTCATCTGCATATCGCCGTCGATAAGAAGAACCTTCTTTCCGAGCGTGCTCATCGAATAGCCGATATTTGCGCAGGTAGTGGATTTTCCGCTTCCGCCCTTGTTGTTGGCGAAGCAGATTACTTTGGTTTTTGACATATTTGCCTCCGAATTTATTTGTTTAGATAATCAATAATGTCGTTCAGCCCCTCGCCCGTGTGTGAGCTGATATGAAAAACGGTCTTGCAGCCTATATTTTTCATCCATTGTTCAGCCAAGGGGATATTGGCGTCGGGCTTGTCTATTCCCGTGATAATGCCGATGACCTCGCGGTTGACCATGCAGGCGACGTTTGGCGGGAACACACAGTAAGGCTCGTTTGCGGAAATAACGACGCCCACAATGTCAGCCTCGTAGGAGTAAATAGCAAGAGCGGCGCCGAGTCCGTGAACCTGCATATACTCGCCGGGGGTGTCGATTATGGTGTCCATATAGTCGATATATTGGGTCTTGCAGTAATGAAGCTGCTCGCCCTTGAGAGCTTGAGTCAGGGTGGTCTTGCCCGCCGCGACTCTGCCCATGAGTATAAGCTTTTTCATTACGTTTTAGTTACGTCGCAAACCGTGAAGTTGAGCTTTGTTTTAAAGTAATCGCTGATGGCGTTAAGGGATGCTTCAACCTCGGAAACGGTTCCCGTGATGATAAGCGTGCCCGAGAATCTGTCAACGAAGCCAAGCTCCGCGCCCGAAGCCTTGAGCGCGATATCGGCTGTGATAACCGCAGTTTCGGCAGGGGAGACCGTAAGCAGACCGATAGCGGCGTGCTTGTAGTCAACCGAGGGGTCGAGGCCAAGCTTCTGGTAGAGGATCGCGTCGGGATTTGCTATAATATGGCAAAGTGAGATCTGTCGACCGGGAACAAGCTCCTGGACTATTCTCATTTTGTCCTTCATTTCAAAATCGTTTGTCATTTCTTTTCTCCTCAAAAAGAGTTTTTTAACCGCCTATCTGAACGCGGAGCTTTGTTGAAACGCTCTGCGCCGCGCGGAGAAGCTCCTGCATATGCTCGTTTGTGGGCGGTGTGATTCCGTCAAGGGAATATTCGCGTCCGATGCCCGCATACTTGTCCTGACCGAGTCTGTGGTAGGGAAGAAGATGAAGCTCGGTTACGTTCGGAAGAGAGTCCGCAAATCTTGCGATGGCGGTGATCTCCTCGACTGTATCGTTAAACGTCGGGATCGTAGGCACTCTGATTATTAAGTGCTTTGCGTTCTCGGCGATGTATTTTGCATTTTCAAGAATAATTTCGTTGGGGCGCGAGGTAAATGCCTCGTGCTTCTTTGAGTCCATATGCTTTATGTCCATAAGGAAATGGTCAACGTGGGGAAGAAGTCTGTCCACGACCTCGCGTTTAGCAAAGGCGGTGGTTTCAATGGCGGTTGAATAACCGTATTCGTGAGCCGCGCGGAGAAGCGCCTCGGAAAATTCGGGCTGAGCCATACATTCGCCGCCCGAAAGCGTAATGCCGCCGCCGCTTCTGCGGTAGTATCTGTCGTCCTTTCTCACCTCGTCCATAACCTCTGCTACGGTCACGTCGCGGCCGACGGTTTTGGTTTTTCCTGCGAGAGTGAGAGTCTGAATGGCGTATTCCTGCGACTCGGGGTTGCAGCACCAACGGCATCTGAGATAGCATCCCTTGAGGAATACTATTGTTCTGATACCGGGTCCGTCGTGTATAGAATAACGCTGAATATCAAAGATGCGCCCCGTCTGACTAAAAATCTTATCAGTCACGGTAGTTCCTCCTTTCAGGGAATTTTTACTTTGCCGTTTGCTCCGATCTCTCGGAGCAAACGGATAATTTCAGATTAAAGTCCGCCCTGCTCGGTGCGGTTGATAATGTCGTCCTGAAGCGAACGGGAAAGTGTTGTAAAGAGCGCGCTGTAGCCCGCAACACGAACAACGAGGGTCTTGTACTTCTCGGGGTTCTTCTGCGCGTCGATAAGCGTTTCTCTGGAAATAACGTTGTACTGAACGTGCATACCCTTCTGATCGAAGTAGCCGCGGAGGTAAGCCACGAATTTTTCAAGGCTCGCCATACCCGTGAGCGCGGAGGGATGGAACTTCTGGTTAAAGAGCGTACCGTTGGAGGCGATGCCGTGGTCAAGGCGCGCTACCGAATTTGCGGTAGCCGTCGGGCCCATTACGTCTCTGCCCGATGCGGGGCCTACGCCGTCAGCGATTGGAGTGTTAGCAAGTCTGCCGTCGGGAGTAGCGCCCGTCTGGTAGCCGAGCGGAACGTTCGCGGATACGGGGTAAAGACCTGCCTGGAATATACCGCCTCTGGGGTTTGTGAACTTTTCAAAGGGCTTGGTATATGTGTTACCAACCTCGCGCGCAAACGCGTCAACCTCGGGAATGTCGTTGCCGTACTTGGGAAGAGCCTCGATCATCTTGAGGATCTCGTCGTAGCGAGCCTTCTTTTCGTCCGAAACAACTGTATTATTAATGAAGGAATTGTATATCTGCTTGATAACGTCGGGAGTTACTTCAACACCCTGCGCGTCGAGAGTTTTGGCAACCTCTGTTGTAAGCTCAAGGGACTTCTTGGGGATATAGCCCTTACCGAAGTTGTCAGCGAGAGCCTGCTTCATCTCCGCCATCGTTACCTTGCGTTCCTCGAACACGAGGGTCTTGATCGCGAGAAGCGCGTCGGTCATATTTGCGATACCGAAGCCCTGAGGACCTGTGAAATTGTAGATCGCGCCGCCCTCCTGGAGCGTCATACCACGCTTTATGCAATCGTCGCAAAGGCAGGATTCAAAGGGAAGAAGTCCGCGAACCGAGTGCGCGTAGTCAACCGCGTTGTCGGCGTGAACCATCATTTCGATCATGTAGTGCTCCTGACGCTTGTATGCATCGAAGAATTCCTCGAAGGTGCTCATCTTTTCAACGTCACCCGTCTGAAGACCGATAAGCTCGCCCTTGTCGTATCCGTTAGAGAACACGAGCTCGAGCGGACGGCACATATTGAAGAATGCCGCGTCGTGCCAGCCGTCAGTCTTTGCGCCCTTCTGGGGCTCTACGCAACCGATGATACAGTAGTCGCGAGCGTCCTCGAGCGTAAGTCCGCGGGACATAATAGAGGGGATAATAACCTCGTCGTTGTAGAATGCGGGAACGCCAAGTCCCTCGCGTGTAAGAGCCGCAGCCTTGATAAGAAGGTCGTGAGGAGTGAGGTTCCAGACTCTGATGGAAAGGGAAGGCTGGGGAAGACGAACGTGCATCGTAGCTTCAAGACACATATAGGAGAGGTCGTTGGTTACGTCAACGCCGTCCTCGTTCTGACCGCCAACGATAAGGTTCTGGAAAAGGCCGTAGCCCGCAAAGCCTTCTGCGGATGCAGCATCACGAACCTTGTTGAGGTCGTTGAGCTTGACCCAGATACAGTCGATGTATTCCTGAGCCTGCTTGTGATCTATAATACCACGATCAAGATCGCGCTTGAAGTGGGGATACATATATTGGTCAAAGCGGCCGGGAGAAATGGAGTGACCGCTGGATTCGCACTGGAGAAGCTGCTGAATGAACCAGAAGGACTGACAAGCCTCGTAGAAGCTTCTTGCGGGCTTTCCGGGAACCTGCGCGCACGCCTCGGCGATCTTGAGAAGCTCAAGCTTTCTCGTGCTATCAGAGCACTTGCCCGCTTCCTCGAGCGCAAGAGAGGCGTATCGGTGAGCGTAGTGAATAACGCCCTCGCAGCTCTCGATTACGGCTTCAAGGAACGCCTTTCTCTTGAGGTAGTCGCCGTGGCCTATGTAAAGCTTGGAGATCTCTTCCTTTGCTTCCTTGATAATTGATTCAAGACCGTGGTTTATTACCTTTGCGTAGTCAACGTTTATGTGACCTACGCCGTTGTAGAAGTAGTTACCGACCGTGAAGATCCCGTGGTTCATAAACACGTCGAGAACCTTGGGGTCCATGCTGCTGATAGCGAGATCGCTTACGGTCTTGCCCTTCCAATAAGGATGAACCTTTTTGAGTCTTTCCGCAGTGGAGGGGGATATATAGAAGGGGTCAGCCTCGCGCGTCGCGATAGTGTCGAACTCGGGCTCGAGCCATTCAAACGAATATTCGGGGAAGGTCTGGCATCCACGGGGGTGGATGGAGTTAGAGCCGACGATAAGCTCGTCGGGACGAATGATTATCGGAATATTACGGAGAATGTGAGCGAACGCCGCGGAACGACGCTTAACGATGGGCATACCCTCGGTTTGCATATAGCTTTCGGTTACAAGCTCCGCGCGGTCCGCCTCGATCTCGGGCATATTTTCATAAAGATGCGCTACGAGTCGGTCGATACGAGGGCTTTTTTCTATTACAAATTTGATTTCACCCATAATTTAATATCTCTTTCTTTAGATTAAAGGGGAGCGCAAAATAGCCTTATGCGCTGTGCGCGTTTGACGTCACTGAGGGACGCCTTTATTTGCCGCAAGGCAAATTACACCGATTGGTACGGCGCTTAGATCTGTTCCCAGAGAAGCTCGTGAGGAGCGGGGATAACGGCGCTGTTGTGATAGAGACCCTGCTGCTTTGCGTAGTCAGAGCCTGCCTCAACCGCGGCGGTAACGTCACCAACGTCACCCGTTACGAGAACGATACCCTTACCGCCCATACCGCGAGATACGCGAAGCTCGAAGATCGTTACCTTCGCCGTCTTTACGGCGATATCGGCCGCCTTGATAGTGCTGGCTGCGGAATATGTTTCAATAATACCCAAGCTGCCCTTCTTTTCAGCTACCTGTGTGCCGAAGAGAGCTGTGATAACCTGGGGGTCGATACGACCCATAAGGGAAGCGTCAACGAGCTTGTCGCCAAATCTTTCCTTTACGTGATCAACCGCGCTCGTTACGTTGGAGATAGTACCTGTGAGGATCATCTCAAACTTACCGGGACAAGCGGGGCGAGCGGAAACGAGGCTGATGCCCGCGCTCTTGAGAGCGGCGTCGGTAGCTTCAATACCCTTTGCTATGCTTTTAAGTTCAATTACACCAATTGCCTGATACATTTTTATGGTTACCTGCTTTGCTAAATATTTTCTGTTTGGTTGTTTTATGCTTCAATAACTATCTTCGTGTTGTCAACGAATACTACCTTGCCCGAAATGGAAGCGTACTGAGGAACTGAAAGTCCTGCGCCTACGTTTGCGATAAGCTGGCCTGCCTCAACTGTGTCGCCAACGGTTACCGCGGGAATTGAGGGAGCGCCGATATGCTGTGACATACGGATCTCAACCTTGGAGGCCTTCATCTGCTCGGGAATGTACTTTGTTACGTGGTCAAACCCGTGAACTCCGAGGATCGTTTCCCACTTTTCAGAGGGGATCATATGATACTGACGGTCGGCGTCGGGGGAGTAGTTTTCGCTTCCCGCAACGAATCTCATCTTGTTCTTTGCCAAGATTCCCTTGAGGTGGAAAATAACGTCCTTGGGGGAAATGTCCTGACAGCAGGCCGCCTCGGCGCAAACACCGCAAGCGCAACAGAGGGAAGCGGTCTTGATGAGCTCGGGATTGTCTACGACCGCGTTTGTAAGTGCGGCTCTTATCATCTTGTGAGGCTCGATGGGGTAGCCGAGAAGGTGTCTTGGGCAGAGCTCCGTGCAACGGTTACAACCGCAGCAGCAGGAAGCCGCGCGGCGAAGCATATCGTCAACGGAAAGCTGCTTATGTACCACACAGTTGATATTGTTGGGAAGAATGAGCACCGCCTTGGTCGTTTTCGTAACGACTGCGGACTCATAGTTCGCAATCTTGCCCATTGAGGGGCCGCCGTCGATCATAACCTGATCGGGACGAACCTTGACTCCGAGCTTTTCGAACATCTCGGAAATTCTCATGCCCACGGGAACACGAACCGTGTATCTCTCGGGAATGTCGCCGCCGATGGTTACCCATTTTTCGGTAACGGGCTTGCCCTCGTAGGCCGCCTGTCTGATATTGTAAACGGTTTCGCCGTTAAGCACGATAACGCCTGCCGTAATGGGAAGATTACCGGGCTTAACGAGTCTTCCTGTAGTCTCATAAATGAGATTGATCTCGTCACCCATAGGGTAAACGTTGGGAAGATATTTTACGCTTACGTTCTGACCGAGGATCTGACCGTCGGAAAGGCCGAGCATATGAGCCCTGTGCTCCTTTACGGAAACGTATGTGTGGCGAATTCCCGTCGCCTCCATAACGAGCTGCGCGCCCTCAACGATCTTGGGCATTTCCTCGCGCATAAGCATATAGTCTGTGTACATCAGGGGCTCGCATTCCGCGCAGTTGATGCAGAGAATATCTGCTCCGTCAGCCAGCTTTGCGAAGGAGGGGAAGCCTGCCCCGCCCGCGCCCACGATGCCTGCGTTTTGCATAATTGATTTCAAATTTAATTCGGACATTGCTATACTTTACACACTTGCCGTGTGTCCTTTCGGGATAAATAAATTGCTTGTTGTTTAGTTCTGGTTCTTATCAACTACGCCTACTACTACCGCGTCAACGGGAGACGTGGGGTCGCCAACCGCCTCTCTTGCGCTGCTGCCTGTTGTAATAAGCACCTCTTCGCCGATACCTGCGCTGACCATTCTGTCAACCGCAACAACGTATTTGTCTGTCAAAACGTTGTTTTCCATAATTCTAACCTCGAGAAACTTGTAGCCTACGAGCTTGTCGAGCTTATTTGTAGAAACGATAGTTCCAACTACTTTACCTTTTAACATTTCTATATCCTTTCGATAAATGAAAATCAGTTCTTTGCAACCGTTACGGTGCTGCCGTTTTTGAAGCCTACTGCATTGGCGTCGTCCGTATCAACGTGCATCTCGAGCCTGAAATCCTTGTGTACTCTGATCTGTACGTCAAACCATCTCGTCTTCTTCGTGCCCGAAAAAGCGTCAACGTCAATGTAGTCACCGTCCTTAACACCGAAGCGAGCGGCGTCGTCAGGGCTCATATGAATATGTCTGTTGGCAATAATACAGCCCTCCTTGAGGCTGACCGTGCCCTTGGGGCCGATTATGGTTACGGGAGCGGAGCCTTCAATTTTGCCCGATTCTCTTACGGGAGGCTTTACTTTGAGAACAAACGAATCTGTAACGGAGATCTCAACCTGGCTTGCCTTGCGGAGAGGGCCGAGAACGCGAACTCCCTCAATGGCTCTCATAGAAGGACCCACGAGTGTCAGGGTTTCCTTGCAGGCGTACTGACCGGGCTGGGAAAGGTCCTTGATAGGTGTAAGCTCATATCCTTTGCCGAAGAGCGTTTCGAGGTCCTCGCGGTTTAAGTGAATGTGTCTGTTGGAAATGCCAACGGGAATCTCGCCTGCACCATTACCCTCAGATTGAACCTCGGATATAACCTTTTTAACTATTTCGGCTATGTCTTTTGCTGTAATATCCATTTTTGTTCTGCCTTTCGTTCGGATGTTATTTTCATATCTTCGGAATAAACCTTAATTTATGCTAAAGATACGAAAACAACCTTTTCTTCCGTGTCTTGCTCGGAAATCTCCGAGCAAGACACGCGCGCTCTTATATGTAGGCTAAGAGCTGCCTCACAGGCTTGATATTAGCCAAGCTTAGGAAGAAGCTTGTCAACGTCTGTGTGGGGTCTGGGGAT